>NZ_JBEZNH010000001.1:0-71383 GCF_040653115.1 Streptosporangium sp. NPDC048047
CGGCGCCACGCCTGCTAGCTGGGGAAACTCATACACCACCTCCGTGGACGCAACCCAAGACTCCTTCTCCCTTCTCTTCCTTATCGACGCGGGTGTCCTTCGTCGGCAGGTGGGCGACGCGGAGGTGATGCGCGGCCAACACGGCCACCTTCTCGACGCTGCAAAGAGGTCGAACATCTTCCTGCAAATAGTGGACCCGAAATGCCTTGTCGGGCTTCTCGGCGCATTCATGATCGCTGAGCTTCCGCATGGACAGCCGGATACCGTCCATGTGGACTCCTCGGCCGAAGGGCACGTCACGATGGATCCGGAATCCGTGGCAGCGACCTGGAAACGCTATGAAACGATCCGGTTATGGGCCTACCCTGAGCACATGTCCCTCAAGATGATCGAGGATGCGAGGCGGGAATGGACCTGAGTAATGCCGTGTGGCGAAAGTCATCGCTTTCCGGCGGAAACGGTGGTCAGTGCGTAGAGGTGGCCGCCAACCTGCCCGGGGTGGTCGCGGTCCGGGACAGCAAGGACCCCGACGGCCCCAAGCTGCTCTTCAGCCCCGCTGACTGGCGGGCCTTCGTCGGCGGAGTCAGGGCCGGGGAGTTCGACGTCTCGCGCTGAGCCGTACACCGGTTCGGTCATCGTGTTCGAGGTGAAGCCGGACGGCCGTCCTCTTCGGCGGGCGGCAGGCAGTGGACGGCGGGCGGCTCGTGCCGATCGGGGGACGGGCCGTGAATCGGCCGGGAGGACCAGGGGCGTCAGGAGCGGACGAGGCGGGCGACGGCGTCGGAGGCTTCCTTGATCTTGGCGTCGGCCTCGTCGCCGCCCTTGGCGATCGCTTCCGCGACGCAGTGCGCCATGTGCTCTTCGAGTAGTTCCAGGGCGAATGCCTGGAGTGCTCTGTTGGCGGCCGACACCTGGGTGAGGATGTCGATGCAGTACTTGTCCTCGCCGACCATCCGCTGCAGTCCACGGACCTGCCCCTCGATCCGGCGCAGCCGCCTGAGGTGGTCTTCCTTGGCTTCCGTGTATCCGGCCATCTCCCCGCTCCTTGCTCTGAGGCCCGTCGTCCCTACCTAACACCCCACCCCCCTACCGTATTTCGCGGGCCCGCCGTCGCTGGGGACGGGCCCGCTCGTCGTCACTCTCACACCCGGGTGGGTGCCGCCTCGGCGTCCGCCGCGGGGGACCCGGCTGATGCGGGTCTCCGCATCAGCAGCAAGGTCAGTACGGCGCCCGCCGCCGCCGCGACGGCCGCGCCGACGAAGGCGGCCCGGAATCCGCCGGTGAGCGCGGTCGGGCCGGTCGCTCCGGCGGCCGCCCCGCCGGTGGCGAGCGCGGTCATCACGGCCAGGCCGAGGGCCGAGCCGATCTGGTAGGTGGTGTTGACGATGCCGGACGCCAGCCCGCTCTCCTCGGGCCGCACGCCGGACATCGCCGACATCATCGCGGGGATGTAGGCCAGGGACATCCCCACCGCGGCGACCAGCGACGCGGGCAGCACGTCGGCGGCGAAACTTCCGTCCGCCCGGACCAGGGACAACCCGGCCACCCCCGCCGCGAGTACGGCGAGCCCGATGACGATCAGCGGCTTGGCGCCGAACCGGCCGAGCAACCGGGCTGTGATCCCGATCATGAAGATCATGACGGCGACGGTCATGGGAAGCAGGGCCGCTCCGCTGGGGAAGGCGCTGTAGCCCAGGACCTGCTGCAGGTAGAGGTTGAGGAAGTACCACATCGGGATCCAGGCCGCGCCCAGCAGCGCCATCGCCAGGTTGGCGACGGCCAGTCCGGGAGTGCGCCAGATCGCCGGCGGCATGAGCGGCTCCCGGACCATGTGCTGCACGAGCAGGAACAGCGCGAGCAGCACGACCGCCCCCGCCAGTTCCAGCAGCGTCGTGGCGGAGCCCCAGCCCTGTTCCGGAGCCCGCACGATGGCGAACACGGCCAGGGCGATCCCGGCGGTGACGGCCAGGCCGCCGAGCATGTCCACCGAGCCGCGCCTGCCGGCGACCGCGGGCAGCAGGGCCGGTACGGCCAGCAGGGTGGCGACGCCGATCGGGATGTAGAGGATGAAGACCCACGGCCAGCTCAGGTACTCGGTGACGACCCCGCCGAGGAACACTCCGGCGGTTCCTCCGGCCGGCGCGGCGGCGCCGTACAGCGCCATGGCCCTGCCGAGTTCGCGCGGGTCGTGCCCGAAGAGCATCATGAGCAGGGTCATCGAGGCCGGAGCGATGAGGGCGCCACCGGCGCCCTGCACGCCCCGGCCGAGGATCTCCATCCACGGGCCCTGCGCCGCCGCGGCGACGACCGAGCCGGCGATCAGGACCAGCCAGCCGGCGATGAAGACCCTGCGGGCGCCGAACAGGTCGGACAGGCGTCCGCCGAGCAGCAGCAGGCCACCGAAGGCGATGACGTAGGCGTTGAAAACCCACTGCAGGGCGTCCGCCGTGAAGCCGAGGTCGCGCTGGATGTCGGGTAGAGCGACCCCGATGATCGAGGTGTCCATGATGACCATGAACTGCGCGGTGGCGAGCACGACCAGTGCCCGCCATCTGCGCGGATTGACGGCGTTCATGCCGCACTCCTGTTCTTCGCATCCGCCTCGCGATGGGAGGATGCGGTAGGGGTCGGGTGTGATGTCGAGTCGGGCCGATCCCGCAGGTGGGCGTGCATGCCAGTGCACGCCCACCGCCTTCTTCCGGGACCCGCCCCTCAGGGCCGGCTCGCCAGCGCGTAGCCCGCCTGTTCCACCGCGGCCCGGATCTCCTCGTCGGCGAATCCCGAGCCGCTGACGGTGACCGCGCCGGTGGGGAGATCGACGGTGACGCCGGTGACGCCGCCGACCTTGCCGATCTCCCCGGAGACCGACGAGACGCAGTGTCCGCAGGTCATCCCGCTCACCGAATAGACCTTGCCGTCCGCCGCGCCCGTCTCAGCGGGTGCCTCGGTCCGCACCTGCTCCGTGCCGCACGCACACGCAGTGCACATGTCCGTCCTCCTCCTCATGTACCCATGGGGGGTATGTCGAGCGAGACTGTAACATACCCCTACCGGGTTTATCTTCCCGGCTGTGCCTCCGGAGGGGCCGGATGAGGGCCTTCCGCCGGCTCCCGCACTGCCGCCGTGCCGCCGTGCCTTCCGGGGTGGCGGCTCGAACCTGAGGCCCGTCGGACGGGTCTCCATCGGAGCCGGGCGGGTCGAGGGGGCCTCTGCGGAAACGAGGGCGGGCCTCTGCGGAAACGAGGGCGGGCCTCTGCGGGAACAGAGCGGGGTCGAGGGTCCCCTGCGGGAGCCGGGCGGGCCTCTGTGGGAACAGGGCGGGTCGAGGGAGTTGTGTCGCTCCGAGCCTCTATGATCATTTTTGGCGCTCTGACCTGGCCTTATATCCATTCGATTATCGATCCGGCGATCATGCGAATATTGGACATCGGCCGATCCGCTCTGATGTGCTCGCATCTCCGTAGTCATCGAGACCGAAGGACATGGCATGCGACCCCTGCACACCCGGCGTTTCCCCGCGGCACTGAAGGCCGCCGCGCTGACCGTCTCCGTCCTGGCGGGTGGCGCGGTCCACGGCCCGGCCACCGCCACGGCGGCCGTCCAGACCCCCGCGGCGGCCGTTCACGCGCCGGTGGCGCAGGTCCGGTACGACCGGCAGGCGGTCGCGCCGTCCGGTCAGGCCGAGGCCGGGCGCCGGCTACGCGCGCTGGAGGCGTCGTTCGACGGCCGTGTCGGCGTCTACGCCGTCGACACGGCCACCGGCAAGAAGATCACTCACCGGGCCGGTGAGCGTTTCCCGCTGCTGTCCACTTTCAAGGCGGTGGCCGCCGCCGCGGTGCTGGACAAGGCCCGCACGACCGAACCCGGACTGATGGAGAAGGTCGTCCACTGGACGCAGGACGAGGTGAAGGAGAACTCGCCGGTCACCAAGGACCACGTGGAGGACGGGCTGACCGTCGCCGAGCTGTGCGACGCGGCCATCACCGAGAGTGACAACACGGCCGGCAACATGCTGCTGAAGCAGATCGGGGGCCCGGCCGGCCTCACCCGGTACTTCCGCACCCTCAAGGACCCGATCTCCCGCCTGGACCGCTGGGAAACCGAGCTGAACATCTGGAACCCCAAGGAGAAGCGGGACACCACCACCCCCGCGGCCATCGCGGCCGACCTGCGCGATCTGACGCTCGGTGACGCGCTGAACGCCAAGGACCGGGCGCGGCTCAACGGGTGGCTGCGCGCGAACAAGACCGGTGACGAGCGCATCCGCGCCGGGCTGCCCAAGACCTGGACCGTCGGCGACAAGACCGGCGCGAGCACGTACCACGGCTCGACGAACGACATCGCCGTCGTCTGGCCGGAGAACGCCAAGGCCCCGCTGGTCATGGCGATCTACACCACCCACCGGGCCGCCAAGGCGCCCAACGAGAACCAGGCCATCGCCGACACCGCGACCATCGTCGCCCAGGCCCTCGGCAAGCTCCCCAGGAGCTGACCCGGGCCGCCCGCGGCCTCCGCCGCTTCCCCGGGTTCCGGCCCCGGCCGTAGACCGCCCGGCTGCCTCCGCCGCTTTCCGGCCCCGGCCGCGGACCGCCCGGCGGCCCGCGGAGCCCCAGGTCCCGGCCGGGCCGACCGGGCCGACCGGCCATCCGGCGGCCTCCGCCGCGTTCGGCCCGTCACCGTCGGCTCTGTGGAAATGCTCTGTTTTCTGTAGTGTTCATACGGTTATTTGATGACTTACGTATAGGACACCAAGTGAGCGTTTCCGCGGCCTATGTGACATTCGCTGACCCGGACGGGATCGACGACGAGAAGGAGGTCGTCCTCGCGGCCTGGGCCGCGGCCGGGATCGGCGGGCGGGCCGTGCGCTGGGACGACCCCGAGGCGGACTGGGCCGGCTTCGACGCCGCCGTGGTCCGTTCCGCCTGGGACTACATCGACCGGCGCGAGGAGTTCCTCGGCTGGGCCCGTCGCGTCGAGCGGGTCACCCGGCTGCTCAATCCGGCCGCCGTGCTGGAGCGCAACACCGACAAGACCTACATGCGGGACCTGGACGCGCCGTTCATCCCGACCTGCTGGGTCGGACCGGGTGAGACGCCCGACCTGCCGGTCCTGGACGAGTACGTGGTCAAGCCCGCCGTCTCGGCCGGGGCGCGCGACACGATCAGGACCGGTGACCGCGGCAAGGCCGAGGCGCACGCCTCCCGGCTCGCCGCCGAGGGCCGGACCGTGATGGTCCAGCCGTACCTGGACATGGTGGAGACCGAGGGGGAGACCTCGCTGGTGTACCTCGGCGGCCGGTTCAGCCACGCCGTACGGCGCAGCGCGGCGCTGACCGCCGGGGCCGCCACGGAGCGGCAGAACAGCCGGGCCGAGCTGCGCGATCCCGCGGCGGACCAGGTGGCGCTGGCCGAGCGGGTGCTCGGTGAGCTGCCGGACCTGCTCTACGCCCGTGTCGACATGGTGCGCACGGCCGACGGGACCCCGGTCCTCATCGAGCTGGAGCTGACCGAGCCCTACCTGTTCCTGCGTTACGCGCCCGGCGCCGCCGAACGCCTCGCCCGCGCCCTCGCCGAGGCCGTCTGAACCGCCGCACCGTCCGGGAGGGCGACCGATACGGCGTGCGCCCCGGCGCAGTGGGGCGCACGCCGTACGGGGCTCGTCCCGGCGTCGTCACCGCCTCGGCGGCGCACGGCCGGAGGGGCCGCCGGCGGAGCGCTGAGGCTCGATCGGCTCACCGCTCCGCCGGCGCACGGCCGGGAGGGGTCAGCCGTGGGCGGTCATCCCGCCGTCCACCGGGATGACCGTCCCGGTGAGGTAGGCCCCCGCCCGCGAGGCGAGGAAGATCGCGGTCCCGGCCATGTCCTCGGGGGTGCCGATCCGGCCGAGCGGCACGTGCGACTCGACGGCCGAGCGGGTCGCCGGGTCGTCCAGCGCGAACGCCATCATCTTCGACTCGAACGGTCCGGGCGCGATGGCGTTGACCGTGATCGAGTCCGCGGCGAGCCGCTGGGACAGGTGCCGGGTCAGCATGTGGACGGCCGCCTTGGTCGCCGAGTAGGCGTAGGTCTCCATGGCCGGGACGCGGATGCCGTCCACGGATCCGACGTTGATCACCCTGGCCGGGTCCCCGGGGCTCGCCGCGGCGCGCAGCAGCGGCAGGAACCGCCGGGTCAGGCCGAACACGCCCTTGACGTTGATCCCCCAGAGCTTGTCGAAGGCCGCCTCGGGATACTCCTCAAGGGGCGCGCCCCAGGTGGCCCCGGCGTTGTTGACCAGCACGTCCAGCCGTGACTCGCGCGCCGAGACCGCCTCCGCGAGCGCGGCGGCGCCGTCCTCGGTGGACAGGTCGGCCGGTACGGCGACGCAGCCCAGCTCGGCGGCGGTCCTCTCCACCTCTGCGGCCTTGCGCGAGGAGATGTAGACGGTGGCCCCGGCCCGGACGAAACCGGTCGCGATCATGCGTCCGATGCCCCGGGAGCCGCCGGTGACGACGACCGTCTTGCCTTCCACGGAGAACAGAGTCATGTTCTGCAGCATGCCGTACCGGCGGCTTCACCGTCCACGCGGTCTCGCCGGGCCTCCCGTGCGGCGAGAAGGGCGCGGGTCGCGCGCCGCCGCCTCCCACGGCCGCCGGTGCGCCGTCAAGACCCGTCTCACCGGAGTCCCGGGCCGTGACTGAAAAGAAATATCACGCCAGGAAACGAGAGTGAAACAATCTTCCACCATTCGTTGACACGCGCCGTCCCTATGGTGTGGCTTCTTCTACAACGATTCACCGGTTCGAAGGTGGGACAGAAACGATGACCAGATTGGGCGGGCGCCTGGCGGCGCTGGGCGTGGCGCTGGTAGTGGCCACACTCCCCGCTGCGCAAGGGCAGGCGCAGACACAGGCCACGCAGGCGCAGGCCGTACAGCAGAAGGCTCCCGCAGCCGGAAAGAAGATCGTCCGCATCGGCGCGACGCAGGCCGTCGACTCGATGAGCCCGTTCCTGGCGGTCCGGCTGGTCTCCTCGTCGGTCCACCGGTGGATCTACAGCTACCTCACGGTCCCCGACCCCAAGACCCTCCAGCCGAGCCCCGATCTGGCCGAGTCGTGGGAGACCTCCGACGACAAGCTGACGTGGACCTTCAAGATCCGCGACACCAAGTGGTCCGACGGCCAGCCGGTCACCGCGCAGGACATCGCGTGGACGTTCAACACGATCATGACGAACGACGCGGCCAAGCAGGGCAACGGCCCGGCCGTGGAGAACTTCGAGAGCGTCACCGCCACCGACGACCGGACCCTGGTCATCAAGACCAAGAAGCCGCAGGCGTCGATGCTGGACAACCCCATCCCGATCGTGCCCAAGCACGTCTGGGAGAAGGCCGGCGATCCCGGCAAGTTCCAGAACGACCAGTACCCGATCGTCGGCTCCGGCCCCTTCATCGCGGTCGAGCACAAGAAGGACGCCTACGTCCGGCTTGAGGCCAACCCGAACTACTGGCAGGGCAAGCCCAAGATCGACGAGCTGGACGTCGTCTTCTACGAGAACCCCGAGGCCGCGATCACCGGCCTGAAGAAGGGCGACATCGACCTCATCGGCCGCCTCGACGCCCCGCAGTACGAGGCGCTCAAGGGCGACCCGAACATCGTGCAGTGGAACGGCAACGGCCGCCGGGCCGCCTACCTCCAGATCAACCACGGCGCCACCACGATCGACGACAAGCCCGTCGGCGACGGCCACCCGGCGCTGAAGGACCAGAAGGTCCGCCAGGCCATCCACTACGCGATCGACAAGAAGGCCCTGGTCGACCAGGTGCAGAACGGCCTGGCCGTGCCCGCCGACGGGTCGATCATCCCGCCGATGTACAAGGACTTCTTCTGGCAGGCCGAGGGCGACGAGAAGGTCACCTTCGACATCGCCAAGGCCAACCAGATCCTCGACGACGCCGGATACAAGAAGGGCCCGGACGGCGTCCGGACCATGCCCGACGGCAAGCGCAAGCTGGAGATGCGCTTCAGCATCCACACCGACGCCCCCGTCGAGGACAAGCTCGCCCAGTACCTCACCGGGTGGCTCAAGCAGATCGGCATCACGCTGACCACCAAGAAGCTCGACTCGACGAAGTTCACCGAGGAGACCGGCTTCACCGGCCTGTTCGACATCGCCATCAGCGGCTGGTCGGTCAACCCCGACCCCGAGGAGATCCTCGCCACCCACCTGTGCAGCCGCAGGCCCACGGCCAGTGGCGACGGCGGCGGCACCGAGTCGTTCTACTGCAACCCCGACTACGAGAAGCTCTACCAGGAGCAGCTCAGCGAGCTCGACCGCGCCAAGCGCGCCGAGGTCATCAAGAAGATGGAGAAGCAGCTCTACACCGACGCCCCGGTGATCGCCCTCTACTACCAGAACGACCTGGAGGGCTACCGCAAGGACCGGATCTCCAGCATCACCCCGATGCCGGAGGACAAGGGCCTCTTCTACGGCGCCAGCGGCCACTGGCCGATCTACTCGCTGGACGCCCCGGCCCCCGCGGCCGCGGGCTCCGCCGGTGACGGCGGCTCCAGCACCGGCCCCATCATCGGCGGCGTCGTGGCCGTCGTGGTCCTCGGCGCCCTGGGCTTCTTCCTGGCCCGCCGCCGCCGTTCCGTCACCGACGACCGCGAGTAGCGGCTCGATGACCGCACCTCTCGACACGGAGCCCGCCGCCGCGACCGCGGCGGCGGGCCCCGCCATGGAAGAGCGCGGTGCCCATCGAGGGGTGCTGCGCTACGCGCTGACGAAAACCGGCGGGGCCCTGCTCAGCATCGGCATGGTCATCGTCGCGACGTTCTTCCTGTTCCGGCTGATACCCGGCGACCCCGCGCTCGCCTACACGCGCGACGTGCCGCTCAGCCCGGACCAGCTTGACCTGCTGCGCCGCCAGATGGGCCTGGACAAGCCCCTGACGCAGCAGTTCGTCGACTTCGTGCTGCGGACCGTGCGCCTGGACTTCGGCACCTCCTACGAGTACCGCCGGCCGGTCCTCGACCTCATCGGCGAGCGGCTGGGCCCCACGCTGGTGCTGGTCGGCACCGGCCTGGTCATCGCGGTCAGCCTGGGCCTGTGGCAGGGCACCCGGGCGGCGTGGAAGCACGGCAGCCGGTTCGACCGGATGTCCACCGGCGTCTCGCTCGTGCTGTGGTCGGTGCCGACGTTCTGGCTCGGCCTGCTGCTGCTGATGGTCTTCGCCGCCGGCATCGGCCCGATCCCGGGGGTCTTCCCGACCCGCGGCATGGAGGGCGTGGACGCGCCCGACGGCCTGGCCTACATCCCGCACGTCGCCCTGCACCTGGTGCTGCCGTGCCTGACCCTGGTCGCCGTGGTCTACGCCCAGTACCTGCTGGTCATGCGGTCCTCGCTGCTGGACGAGATCGGCCAGGACTACGTGACCACCGCCCGCGCCAAGGGCCTGCGCGACGACCAGGTGCGCCGCCGGCACGCGGTGCCCAACGCGCTGCTGCCGACCATCACGCTGGTGTTCATCCACATCGGCTTCGTCGTCGGCGGCGCGGTGTCGGTGGAGACCGTCTTCTCCTGGCCGGGACTGGGCCTGCTGTTCTACGAGGCCATCAAGGGTCCTGATTTCGCCGTCATGCAGGGGACGTTCATCGTGGTGTGCACCGCCGTGATCATCATGAACACGCTGGCCGACGTGGCCTACCACGTCCTGGACCCGAGGGTGAGGTCGGCGTGAGCACTCCGAACACCACGGGACCGGGGAGCACCGGGAACCCGGACGGCGCCGGAAACGCGACCGGCGCGGGGAACGCGGGGGACAGGACCGGCGCCGCCGTCTCCGTCAGCGCCGCGAGCCTCGCCCGGACCCGCCGCAGGCTCGCGCTGGCACGTTTCTGGCGCGAGTACCGCCGCCAGCGCGCCGGGTTGTACGGCGCGGCGATCCTCGTCGTGGCCGTCGCCCTGGCCCTCCTCACCCCGCTGCTCACCGACTCCACCGGGCTGGACGTCACCCAGGCGACCGGCGCGAAGATGGCGGCCCCGAGCCTCGCGTTCCCGTTCGGCACCGACGAGTCGGGCCGGTCGGTCCTGCTGATGGTGCTGTGGGGCTCGCGGATCTCGCTGCTCGTCGGCTTCCTCGCGGCCCTGCTCAGCATGGTCATCGGCACGGTGGTCGGCATCGCGGCCGGTCACTTCCGCGGCTGGACCTCCGCCGTGCTGATGCGGATCACCGACTGGTTCCTGGTCCTGCCCTCGCTGGTGCTGGCCCTGGTGCTCGCGGCCATCCTCGGCGGCAGCACCGCCACGATCATCCTGGCGATCGGCGTGACGTCCTGGGCGTCCACGGCCCGGCTGATCAGGGCGCAGACGCTGTCGGTGGAGGCCAGGCCGTACATCGAGCGGTCCCGGGCGCTGGGCGCAGGGCACTGGCACATCATGACCCGGCACGTGCTGCCGAACGTCGCCCCGCTGGTGCTGGCCAACACCACCCTCCAGGTGGCCAGCGCCATCGTCGCCGAGTCGACGCTGGCCTTCCTCGGCGCCGACTCCGGCCAGGTGTCGTGGGGCGGCCTGCTGCGCGGCTCCTACGACTGGGGCGCCGCCACCGCCGGCGCCTGGTGGTACATCCTCGCGCCGGGCCTGTGCATCGTCGCGGTCGTGATGGCGTTCACGCTGTGCGGCCGGGCACTGGAGGCCGTACTCAACCCACGCCTGCGGGGGGTTTCCCGATGAGCCTGCTTGAGCTTCGCGACGTCTCGGTGACCTATCGGGTCGCCTCCGGCGAGGTGCCGGCCGTACGGGGGGTCTCCCTGGACCTCGAGGCCGGTCAGGCGCTCGGCGTCGCAGGGGAGTCGGGGTCGGGCAAGTCGACGCTGGCCATGGCCCTGCTGCGGCTGCTGCCCCGCGACGCCCGGGTGACCGGCGAGATCCTGCTCGACGGCGAGGACGTCCTCGCCATGAAGTGGGGACGGCTGCGCGCGGTCCGCTGGGCGTCGGCGTCGGTCGTCTTCCAGGGGGCGCAGCACGCTCTGAACCCGGTGCGCCGCATCGAGGAGCAGATCGCCGAGCCGCTGCTGGTGCACGGCAAGGCCACCGCCGCCCAGGCCCGGCGCAGGGTCGCCGAGCTGCTGGAGCAGGTCGGCCTGCCCGCCTGGCGGGGCCGCAACTACCCGCACGAGCTGTCGGGCGGGCAGCGCCAGCGCGTGATGATCGCCATGGCGCTGGCCTGCTCGCCGCGCCTGATCATCGCGGACGAGCCGACGACCGCGCTGGACGTGATGATCCAGGCGCAGGTGCTCACGCTTATCCGCTCGCTCATCGCCGAGCACGGCATCAGCATGATCATGATCTCGCACGACCTGTCGGTCCTGGCCTCCATGTGCGACCGGCTGGCGGTCATGTACGCCGGTCAGGTGGTGGAGCACGGCCCCTCGCGGGAGGTGTTCGCCGACGCGCGTCACCCCTACAGCCGCGCCCTGTCGGCCGCCTTCCCCACGGTCGGCGACCCCGCCTCCCGGCTGGCGCCCCGCGGCCTGGCCGGCGACCCGCCCGACCCTATGCACCTGCCGTCCGGCTGCTCCTTCCACCCGCGCTGCGACGTGGCCCTGCCCTCCTGCGCGTCGCGGCCGATCGAGCTGTGGCCGGCCGGGGAGGGGCGCCGGGCCGCGTGCGTGCACGTCCTGCCGGACCCGGCGCCGCCAGAGGATCTCCCGGAGGGCGCCGAGGACGATATTCCGGTCATGCGACCGGCGAAGGAGGTCCGGTGAACGGGCGAAGCGACGGTACGGACGTCGAGGCCCCCCTGCTGGAGGCCCGTGACCTGCGCGTGGAGTTCAGCGCGCGCGGACGGCGCGCCCGCGCGGTGGACGGGGTCAACCTCGCCGTCGGCCGGCGGGAGATCGTCGCCCTGGTCGGCGAGTCCGGCTGCGGCAAGACGACGCTGGCACGCACCCTGCTCGGGCTGGAGCGCCCCACCGCGGGCGAGGTCCGCTACGACGGCGCTCCGCTGAACTACTCCTCGCGGGCGCTGAAGGCCTACCGGCGCGAGGTGCAGCTGGTGCTCCAGGACCCGATGGGGTCGCTCAACCCCCGGCACACCGTCTACGAGGCGGTGGCCGAGGGGCCGCGCATCCACGGCATGGCCGACGAGCACGAACGGGTCGTCTCGGCGCTGTCCCGGGCCGGGCTGCGCCCGCCGGAGCGGTTCCTGCAGTCCTACCCGCACGAGCTGTCCGGCGGTCAGCGGCAGCGCGTCGTCATCGCCGGGGCGCTGGCCCTCGACCCCGGGGTGCTGGTCGCCGACGAGCCGGTGGCCTCGCTGGACGCCTCGGTGCGCGGGGAGATTCTCGCCCTGCTGCTGCGGCTGCGCGACGAGCTGGGCCTGTCGGCGCTGGTCGTCACCCACGACCTCGGGCTGGCCTGGAACATCGCCGACCGCGTCGCGGTGATGTATCTCGGCCGGATCGTCGAGTCCGGGCCCGTCGAGCAGATCCTGACCTCGCCGTCGCACCCCTACACCCAGGCGCTGCTGTCGGTGCTGCCGGAGTCGCCCGAGCCCGTGGTGCTGGGCGGCGAGCCGCCGGACCCGACCCGCGTCCCCGGCGGCTGCCGCTTCCACCCGCGCTGTCAGGTCCTCGCCTCCGGCGCGGCGGCCGAGGCGGGGGTGGACGGGCGGTGCAGGTCGCAGCTCCTGGACATCCTGCCCGCCGCGCCGTCGTCGGCGGAGACCCATGTGGCCTGCCACTACGCGGAGGCGACCGCCCCGGCCCGCTCCTGACGCCCGGCGCGGACACCGGTGCCGGACCCGGCGGATCCCCACGGCCCCGCCCGGTCCGCTCCGGCGGGCCAGCCCGAGTCCGACCCCGACGAGCACGTCCACGGGGAGGCCGAGGGCTACGAGAGGCCGACCGAGGCCTGATGTCTCAGCCGGCCGCGGCCCCGGGGCCGCGGCCGGGCAGCGACAGCAGCCGGTCGACCAGGGCGACGGCGTGGCCCACGTCCGCGGGCCCGCCGAAGAAGATCATGTGGAAGTACAGCGGCGCCTGGACGACCTCCATCAGTTCCAGCAGCGCGGGTGGGTTCTCCCCGCGCGCGGCGGCCCGGTCGAGCATCGCCTGGAGTTGCACGGCGCGTTCCAGCAGGTAGGGGTCGGGCTCCCCGGCGTCCTCTGTGCGGTTGCCGAGCATGGCGGCCCGCACGTAGACCGGGCCCAGCGGACCGGCCAGGTCGGCCGCCATCCGGGTGGCGTACGCCTCCAGGTCACCGCGGAGCGTGCCGGTGTCCGGGACGGGGGAGGAGCGGGTGAGCCGCTCGGTCACCGCGTCGTCGATCAGTGAGCCGAGCGTGCCCCAGCGGCGGTAGATCGTGGCCTGGTGGACGCCGGACCGTTCGGCCACCTGGGTGACGGACAGATCATCCCAGTCCTTCTCGAGCAGCAGGTCGAGGACGGCCTCGTGCACTGCCGCGCGGACCTTGGCGCTGCGGCCTCCCGGCCGGTGGGCGGGGCGATGTTCTGGCATGGCCCAATGTTAACGCGAATCCCATTGCGTTAGCAGTCCACTCCCGCTACCTTAAAGCGAAACAACTCGCTTTAAGTGAAGGGGGCGCGGTGCGTCCACTGGTCTTCGAGAAGGACCCGTCGTTCTGGTACGAGACGCTGCGGGTCCTGGGCCACATCGCCTACGGCGGCGCCGACTTCGGCGAGGTGGCCGTCACCGTGGAACGCGTGGCCGAAGGCGACCGCGACGGCTGGCACGACGCGTGGCGGGCGACGGCCGACCGGGTCGCCGCCGAAGCCCGCCGGAGTCACGCGGCCGGCCACCGGGTCAGCGCCCACGACGCCTTCCTGCGTGCCTCCACCTACCACCGCTCGGCCGGGTTCTTCCTGCACGGCGACACCGCCGGCCCGCACGGCGACACCGCTGGTCCGCGTGCCGACGCCGCCCACGACGAGGCCGTCGCCTGCTTCCGGGCCGCCGCCGAACTGTCCGACCTCGACATCCGTCCCGTCGAGATCCCCTACGGGAGCACCACCCTGCCCGGCTACCTCTACCGGGCGGGCGACGGGCCGGGCCCGGTCGTCGTGATGCACAACGGCTTCGACGGAAGCGCCGAGGAGATGCACTTCTTCGCCGCCGAGGCCATGGTCCGGCGCGGCTACCACGTACTGACCTTCGACGGACCGGGCCAGCCGGGGCCGATGCGCCGCGAGGGCCTCGTCTTCCGCCCCGACTGGGAGAACGTCGTCGGACCCGTGCTGGACTTCCTGCTCGACCGGCCCGCGGGGGAGGCGATCGCCGACCCCGGCCGCGTCGCGCTGCTGGGCGCGAGCATGGGGGGCCTGCTGGCGCCCCGCGCGGCCGCCTTCGAACCGAGGATCGCCGCGCTGATCGCGTTCGACGGCGTCTACGACATGGGCTGGAAGGTCACCGCCGTCTTCGACGGCGACCGGGAGGCCGCTCGGGCCGCCCTCGCCCTGCCCGAGGCGGACGACGCCATGGCCGCGCTCATGGCCGCCGACCCGGTCACCCGGTGGGCGGTCGTCCACGGCATGCGGGTCATGGGCGCGTCCACGCCGCGCGGCTACGCCGCCGCCCTGCTCGACTACCACCTGCGCGACGGCGTCGCCGAGCGGATCACCTGCCCCACCCTCGTCTGCTCGGCCGCGGGGGACTTCGCCTTCGCCGGCCAGCCCGAGGCACTGTACGAACACCTGACCTGCGACAAGACCTTCGCCGAGTTCACCGCCGAGGAGGGGGCCGACGCGCACTGCCAGTCAGGGGCGCAGCGGCTCGCCATGGCGCGCATCGGCGACTGGCTGGACACCACCTTCGGGAGCATGAGATGAACCGTTCGATCGTCGGCGTGGTGCTGTGGGACGTCGTCCCCGTGATCGCCGCCTACTACGTCCTCCGCGCCGTGGGCGTCGGCGAGTACGCCGCCATGCTCGCCGCGACCGCGGTCGGGTTCCTCCGCGTCGGCTACGTCGCGATCCGGGAACGCAGGTTCGATGGCTTCGCCGCTTTCGTGACCGTCGTCTTCGGTGTCGGGATCGCCCTGTCCCTCCTCACCGGCGACGAGAGGACGCTGATGGCGACGAAGTCCCTCACGACCTGTGTCGCCGGGCTCATCTTCCTCGGCACCTGCGTCGCCGGCCGTCCGGCCGCCTTCGCCGTGGCCAAGCGCTTCGGCGCCGAGGACGAGGAGACCGCCCGGCGCTGGGACGTCCTCTACGCCGCCGAGCCCTCCTTCCGCCGGGTCTACCTGGTCATGACGCTCGTCTGGGGAGCGGTCCTGCTGGCCGAGTCGGCCGCCCGGATCCCGCTGGTCTACCTGCTGCCCGTCGACGTCATGGCCGGACTGTCGTCGCTCCTGCTCATCGCCACCATCGCGCTGCTCGGCGTCTGGAGCGCCTGGTACGGCGGACGCGGCGAGCGGCTGGCGACGGCCCTCCGGGAGCGGGACGGGCACAGGGAGCCCACGGGCGCGTGAGGCGGGCGGCGCGGCGGGTCCGCCGCGCCGCCCTCGACGCGGACCGGCGCCGGTGACGGGCCCGCCACCCCGGCGGCCGGGCCTGCCGCGCCGGCGGCCACCGGGTTCCGGGCCGCCGACGGGACCGGCCCGGTGGTTCCCGTCAGAGGCCGGGAAGACGGCCGTTGCGGAAGAGGTCCACGAAGAGCTGGTGGTCGGCCCTGGCCCGCGCGCCGTAGGCGTGCGCGAAGCCGGTGAGCATGGCGGTGAAACCGGCGGCGTCGCCGCCGATGACCTCGACGATCGCGTCCTCGGTGGAGAAGTCGACCAGGTCGTGGCTGGACTCGTCGTCGGCCACCGAGTGCATGCGGGCCACCGCCCGGCCCAGGTCCCCGATCACCGAGGCGAGGTCCTCGGGCTCGTTGACGTCGCCCCAGTCGAGGTCGGCGGAGTAGGGGGACACCTCGGCCACGAGCTGGCCCACGCCGTTCAGCGTGGTGTGGCCGAGCCAGGGGTCGGCGTACGCCTGCAGCGCCCGCTGCGACTCGGCCGTACGGTGGCCCTGGTCCCTGAAGTAACCGCTCACCCGTTCGTCGGCGATGTACCGGGCGACCGCCGGGACCTGCGCCTGCTTCATGTAGAGGATCACGTCGTTCTCCAGGGCCTGGGTGTGGCCCTCCAGCAGCATGTTGTACGACGGCAGCCCCGCCGAGCCGATGCCGACGCCCGTGCGGAGCGCGAAGTCCTTGATCCTGTGCTCGACCGGCGAGACCGAGGGCTGCGAGGGCAGCGTGGTCAGGTACTCGCGGAAGGCCGCCTCCACCGCCTGCCGGGTCTCCTCGTCGATGGGGCGGCGGCCGTCCATCACGGCGAACCTGCGGTCGAAGTCCTCGACCGTGGTCTCGGCGTCCAGCAGCGCCACCCGCGTGTTCAGCCGGGCGAGCTGCAGCACCCGGTGGAGCACGCCGGTGGTGGTCTCCAGGGTCAGCGAGCCGATCGCGTCGTCCCCGCCCACGGAGACGGCGGTCAGCTCGGCCAGGTAGGCGTGGGCGAAACCGGTCACCAGGCCGGTGATCGCCTCGTCCGACAGGGCCTTGGCGTACCCGATGAGCGCGACGCTGGCGGCGAACCGCTTGAGGTCCCAGACGTAGGGGCCGACGTACGCCTCGTCGAAGTCGTTGACGTTGAAGACCAGGACGCCCGAGGCGTTCATGTAGGTCCCGAAGTTCTCGGCGTGCAGGTCGCCGTGGATCCACACCCGCCTCGTCCGCTCGTCGAGGAACGCGTCGTCGGCGAACGCGCCCGTCATGTCCGCGTAGAACAGGGCCGCACTGCCGCGGTAGAAGGCGAAGGGGGTGGCGGCCATCTTCCGGAACTTGCGCCGGAAGGCGGCGGGGTCGTGTCTCATGGCGTCACCGAACTCGGTGACCAGCACGTCGAGGATGTGGGCCGAGCGCCCATCGTCGGTCATGACCCGCACGCTAGAGGCAACCGGGAAAACCCGTCGAGGCGGGGTGCCGCGATCCGGCCGGAGACCGGGCGGCGGCGGGGCCGGCCGGGGCCGGGGCCCCGTCCCCTCTCGTTCCCGGCGGGCCTCGTCATGCTCGACGTCACGCTCGATGAGCTCCGCCGGACCGGGTGAGGGCCCGGCGCGCATGCGGCGGGCCCGCGCGGGGAACGACGCCGGAGACGGCGTCGGAGTCGTTCCGGTCTCCCCCCGGTGACGAGGGGATGGTGTGACCATGAGGATCACGGGAGCCCGCGTGCTGATCACCGGCGCGTCGTCCGGCATCGGGGCCGCGACCGCGCGGGCCATGGCGGCGGCCGGGGCCCGCCTGGTATTGACCGGCCGCGACCCCGCCAGGCTGGACGCCGTCGCCGCCGGGACCGGCGGGCGGGCGCTGGCCGGCGACCTCGTGACGGACGCCGCGGACCTGGCCCGGCGCGCCGGCCCGGTGGACGTCCTGGTCGGATGCGCCGGCGCCGGGTGGGCCGGGCCGCTGGAGGCGATGCCGGACGACGCCATCGAGCGCCTGGTGGCGGGCAACCTGACCGCCCCCATCCGGCTGACCCGCCTGCTTCTGCCCGCCATGGTGGAACGCGGGCGGGGACACGTCGTCTTCGTCGCGTCGATCGCCGGGGCGGTCGGCGTGCCGGGGGAGGCGGTGTACGCGGCGACCAAGGCCGGCCTCCTCTGCTTCGCCGAGAGCCTCCGGTACGAGCTGCGCGGGGTGGGCGTGTCGGTCGTGCTGCCCGGCGTGGTGGCCACCCCGTTCTTCGAGCGGCGCGGCGCGCCGTACACCCGCCGGTGGCCGGCGCCGATCCCCGCCGAGCGGGTCGCCAGGGTGATCGTCGCGGCCGTCGAGCGCGGCCGTACCGAGTCGTACGTCCCCGGCTGGCTGCGCTTCCCGGCCCGGCTGCGGGGCGCGGCCCCCGGTCCCTTCCGGGTGCTCGCCGGACTGTCCGCGCAGCGGTGACCGCCGCCGGTGAGGCGGTGCGCGCCACCTCCCGTGCGGCGATGAGCCCGCTGACGTCCCGGGGCCGGTTCAGGCCTCGCGCAGCGCGCGCAGCGACTCCCGCAGGGAGGACAGCGTGGCGAAGACGGCCGTCGGCTCGTACCCGCAGTGGGCCATGCAGTTGGCGCACCGGGGGTCGCGGCCCCGGCCGTAGGAGTCCCAGTCGGTCTTCTCGACCAGCTCCCGGTAGGTCGCCGCGTAGCCGTCGGACATCAGGTAGCAGGGCCGCTGCCAGCCGAACACCGAGTAGGACGGGATGGCCCACGCCGTGCACGGGAAGTCGGCCCTGCCCTCCAGGAAGTCCAGGAACAGGGGCGTGTGGTTGAACCTCCACCGCCGCCGGTTCCCGCCGGAGAACGCCTTGCGGAACAGCTCCCGCGTCTCCCGCACGCCGAGGAAGCGGTCCTGGTCGGGCGCCCTCTCGTACGCGTAGCCGGGAGAGATCATCATCTGGTCGACCTGGAGCTCGTCGTTGAGGTAGTCGAGCACCTCGATGACGGTCTGCGGGCTGTCGGTGTTGAAGAAGGTGGTGTTCGTGGTGACCCGGAAGCCGCGCCGCCGGCACTCCCGGACCGCGGCGACGGCCGCGTCGAACACCCCCTCCTTGCACACCGACTCGTCGTGACGTTCGCGCAGGCCGTCCAGGTGGACCGTCCAGGCGAAGTACGGCGAGGGCTCGAACTCGTCGATCTTCCGCGGGATCAGCAGCGCGTTGGTGCACAGGAACACATATTTCTTCCGGGCGACCAGCTCCCTGACGAGTTCCCCGATGCGGGGGTGCATCAGCGGCTCCCCGCCCGCGATCGACACCATGGGCGCGCCGCACTCCTCGGCGGCCGCCACGGCCCGCGCGACGTCCATGCGCTGCTTCAGCACCCCCGCGGGATGCTGGATCTTCCCGCAGCCCGAGCAGGCCAGGTTGCACGCGAACAGCGGTTCCAGCTCCAGCAGGAGCGGGAACCTCCTCCGCCCGCGAAGCCGCTGACCGAGGATGTAGCCGCCGATTCGCAGGCACTGGCGCACTGGCATCGCCATCCGGATCACCCCTCCCTGGATGTCGGAAACGGATGTTCTCCCCGGGGCGCGGAGCCGTCGTCCGCGCCCGGGTCTGTTCCGCGGCCGGCGTCCATGACGTGGCCGGCGCCCTCCGTACGGCGGGCGTCCGCCGCGTGGCCAGCATCCGCCGCGTGGCCGGTGCCGGAGGCGTGCGCCGCCCAGCGGGCCAGGGCCGGGCCGATCCGCCGCAGCACCCGGTACGCCACGACGCCGTACGCGGGAACCGCCCACGGCGACCGGGCCCCGGCGGTGTCGGCGATGACGCGCAGCGCCGCGAACGGCAGGCCGTTCGCGGCCTCCGCGAGCGGCCAGGTCTCCATGTCGACGGCCAGCGCCCCCCGCCCGGCGAGCAGCCCCCGTCCGGCTCCCGTCACCACGTGGTCGCAGGTCACCAGCGGGCCGGTCCGCACCGGCAGGCCGTACCGGGACAGTTCGGCGGCGAGGAACGACGCCGAGGGGCAGGGCAGCGCCCGCTCCCCGAAGCGGATCTCACTCGCGACCACCACGTCTCCCGCGCGCAGGTCCTCCGTGAGGGCGCCGCCGAAGCCGGCCACGGCCAGCGCGCCCGCGGACGGGAGCCGCGCCGCCGCCCGCTCGGCCCGCTCCGGCCCCATCCCGGTGCGGAGCACCAGCGCGTCCCCGTCCGGCAGGCCGTGCCGTACGGCCCGCGCCTCGATCCCCAGGGCGGTGCAGACCAGCAGGGCGATCACGACCGATCCTCCCCGCCGCCCGCGCGCCGATGCCGGCCCACCCCGTCCGGGGAGGATCCGCCTCCGGCGCCGGTCCGCCGCTCCCGGCGCGCGCCGTCCGGGGAGGGCCCGGCTCCCGCGTCCGCGCGCCGCTCCCGCCGCAGGTAGCGGCCGAGCGCGCTGACCGGGAAGACGAGCCGGTAGAGGTGGTAGTTGATGGAGAAGTCGCCGGGGAAGCCGGTCCCGGTGAAGTACGGCTCGTCCCACGTTCCGTCCGGCCGCTGGTGGTCGGCCAGCCACGTCACGCCCCGGTCCACCGCCGGCGAGCGCTCCCCGGCGGCGAGCAGCGCCAGCAGCGCCCACGCCGTCTGCGAGGGCGTGGACGCGCCGCGCCCGATCCAGGACGGGTCGGTGTAGGAACGGAGGTCCTCGCCCCAGCCGCCGTCGGCGTTCTGGTGGCGCTCCAGCCAGGCGACGGCCCGCCGGATCCAGGGGCCGTCCGGCCGCACCCCGGCCGCGACGAGCGCGGGCACCACCGCGCCGGTGCCGTAGACGTGGTTGACGCCCCAGCGGCCGAACCACGACCCGTCGGCCTCCTGCGCCCGCAGCAGCCACACCACGGCCCGCCGCAGGGCGAGGGAGCCGGGGGCCTCGTGGGCGAGCGCCTCGGCCACGTGGGCGGTGACGTCGGCGGACGGCGGGTCGATGACCTCGCCGAAGTCGCAGAACGGCAGCTTCGTGCACAGCACGCGGGTGTTGTCGGCGTCGAAGGCGCCGTAGCCGCCGTCGCGGGAGGCCATGCCGGTCATCCAGCGCACCGCCCGGTCGACGGCCGGCCGTGCCCCCGGGTGGCGCACCCGGCGCAGGGCGAGGATCACCTCGGCGGTGTCGTCGATGTCGGGGTAGCCGTCGTTGTCGAACTCGAACGCCCACCCGCCGGGCGGCAGGTCCGGCCGCCGCACCGACCAGTCGCCCGGTCCGCGGATCTCCTCGCCGAGCACCCATCCGGCCGCCCGGAGCAGGGCCGGGTGGTCGCCGGGCAGGCCGGCGTCCAGCAGGCCGTTGACCGCGAGGACGGTGTCCCACACCGGGGACTGGCACGCCTCCAGCCTGCGTGTCCCGGCCTCTCTGATCGTGAAGCGGTCGAGTCCCCGCACGCCCCTGCGCATCACCGGGTGGTCGAGGTGGTAGCCCTGGAGGTGAAGGGCCATCAGCGAGTACACCCACGGCGGCTGGATGCCGCCCCACGACCCGTCGGCCTCCTGCCGCGCGACGATCCACTCGGCGGCACGGCGCAGCGCGGCCCGCCGCAGGCCCGGGACGGGGTGCCGCTCGTACCGGCGCAGGACCCGGTCGAGCGCGGTGAACGCGGCCTCCCACCCGGGACGGGGCCGCCCGCCGGGGTCGCGGCCGGTGCGCAGCTCGGCCAGGCCGAACGGGAGCGGCCGGACCGGCCGGTGGGCGGCCACGACGGTGAGCGGCACGACCGTCTGCCGGGCCCAGCAGGCCCAGTCGTAGACGTTGAGCGGGAACCACGGCGGCAGGAAGATCATCTCAGGGGGGAGCGCCGGAAGCCGCTCCCACGGCCACCGCCCGAACAGCGCCAGCCAGATCCGGGTGAACACCCGGGCCGCCTCGACGCCTCCCGAGTCCCGGACGAAACCGGCCGCGGCCCGCATGTGGGCGGCGTCGGGCGGGTCACCGGCGAGGCGCAGCGCCGTGTACGCCTCCACCGTGGTGGACAGGTCGCCGGGCCCGCCGTGGAAGGTGGCCCACGTCCCGTCGCCGCGCTGTTCGGAGCGGATCCACCGGGCCGCCGCGGCGGTGTCCTCCTCGGTGCGGATGCCGAGGAACTCCCGCAGCAGCAGGTCCTCGGCGTCCATGGTCACGTTGGTCTGCAGCTCACCCTTCCACCACCCCTCGGGGGACTGCAGGCCCAGCAGGTGCTCGCACGCCGCGTCCAGGGCGAGCGCGGCGCGCCCGGCCGTCCCGGTCGTCCTGGCGGGTCCGGGCGTCCCGGGTGGTGCGACGGTCACGGCGGACGCGGCGATCACCGGGGCGGCGAGGGGCACGGCGGCTCCGGCGGCCGGGACGCCCGGAACGGTCCCGGCGGTCCCGGTGGCCCTGGCGGTTCCGGCGGTGTCGGCGGCTCCTGCGGTCCCGGTGATCCCGGTGGTTCCGGTGGCCTCGCCGGTGTCCCCGGCGGTCTCGGTGGTCATGTCAGGGTCTCCCGGTGGCAGGATGTCCGGGGAGGCCGGGCCGCCCGCCCGCCGAGGCGGTGTCCGGCCAGGCGGGCCGCGCAGAGCCCGCTGCGCACGGCGGCCTCCATGGTGTCGGGCCAGCCCGTGTCGGTCCACGCGCCGGCGAGGAAGACCCCGGGCCACCGGGTGGCGGCTCCGGGACGCAGCGCGCCGCTGCCGGGACGCTGGCGGAAGGTGGCGCGCCGCTCCCTGGTGACGAAGAAGTCGACGACCTCGGCCCGCCGGGCGGCGGGGAAGATCCGTTCCAGCGCGGGCTCGAACACGGCCCGCAGCAGCGCCGTGGGCGTGTCGATCCAGCGGTCCGCCGCTGACACCGACACGGCGAGATACTGGCCGCGTTCCAGCCCCGCCACCCGCGACCGGTCGAAGACCCACTGCACGGGGGAGCCCACGACCGCCGCGAACGGCGCCTCGGTGACCCGCCGGTCGTAGACGACGTGCACGTTGACGATCGGGCTCGCGTCCAGGCCGCTCCAGCGCCGGGCGCCGGGCACGGCCTCCTCGGGGAGCAGCGCCGCGGCCTGCTCGTGCGGCGTGGCCACGATGACGGCGGACGCCTCGATCCGCCCGCCGTTCACGGTGACCGCCGGACCCGGCCCGACGGCGGTGACCTTCGACGACAGGTGCACCGTGCCTCCGAGCCGTTCGACGGCGGCCCGCGCCGCGGCGCCGTGCAACTCGCCCAGCGGTACGGCGGGCAGCCCGATGTCGGCCGCGTCCGCCCGGCCGAACAGCGCCGTCCTGAAGACCATCGCGGCCGGCCCCAGGGCCACGTCCTCGACGGCGGCGTTCAGCGCCGCCATCGCGAACAGCTCCCACAGCGCCCGCCGCGCGGCGTCGCTCTGCCCGTGGGCGGCCAGCCAGCTCCCGAGGTCGGTCCGGTCCATCACGGGGTCGGCCGGGTCGAGCCGGCGCAGGGCCAGCGAGGCCCGCATCGCGCGCAGCCGGTCGGCCGGTCCCAGCAGCCGGTACCGCGCCAGCGCGGGCAGCAGGTGGAACGGCCCCGGCAGGGCCGCGCGCCGCAGCCGCCCGGACCGCCCCCAGGGGGTGAGCACCGGCACGTCGAACCGTTCCTGCAGGTGCACCAGCCCGGCGCCGCCGAGCCGCTCGAGCAGACCCCGGTAGGCCGTGCAGCAGCGCAGGAACACGTGCTGGCCGTTGTCGACCGTCAGATCGCCGCGGGTGAAGGAGCAGGTCGCGCCGCCCAGCCTCGGCCGGGACTCGAACAGGGTCACGCGGTGGCCGGCCTCCCCGAGCGCGACGGCGGCGGCGATGCCCGCCAGGCCGCCGCCGACGACCACGACGGGGGCGCCGCCGCTCACCGGACCGCTCACCGCCGGAGGGCCCCACGCCGGGCCGTCCGGGCCGTCCGGGGCGTCCGGGCCGTCCGGGGCGTCTCCTCCGGGACCGCCCGTGCCGTTTCCGGCGGGACCGCCGGGCGCCGTACCGCCGCTCACCGGACCGTCCCCGCGAGCGCGCCCGCCGCGACCATCGCCTTCCGCCAGGGAGGCAGTGACAGCCGCGCGGCCAGCGCCCCGGCGGGGTCCGCCGCGATCCGGCCGAGCAGGCACCGGTAGATGCCGGCCATCGCCGCCGTGCACGCCGCGCTGCGCCCGTCCAGTACGGCCAGCAGGCGCATGCCCTCGGCGAACCAGGAGCGGGCCCGGTCGGCCTCGAAGCGCACCAGCGCGGCGAGCCGGTCCGGCGGGTCGGTGAGCCCGCCGGAGGAGTCGACGTCCAGGGTGCACCCGAACCGGTCGAGGTCCTCGGCGGGAAGATAGATCCGCCCGGCCAGCCGGTCCTCGCGCACGTCCCTGAGGATGTTCGTGATCTGCAGCGCCACCCCCAGCGCGTCGGCCAGCGGCTCGGCCTCACGGAGGTCCCGGCCGTCCTGGACGCCGAAGACGCCGAGCGACAGCCGCCCGATCGACCCGGCGACGCACCGGCAGTACGTCAGCAGTTCCTCGAACCGCGCGTAGCGCGTCCCCCGTACGTCCGCGGCGCACCCGTCGATCAGATCCCCGAAAGCCCGCAGGGGGATGGGGTGGTGCAGCGAGGCGTGGCGCAGCGCGACCAGGACCGGGTCCTCGGGACCGGGCGGAGGCCAGCCGGACGCGGAGCGCACCGCGTCCAGGGCCGACCGCGCCTCCCGCAGCCGCGCGAGACGACGCCCGGCCGGCTCGTCCCCGTCGGCGATGTCGTCGATCCGGCGGGCGAACGCGTAGACGGCGCTGAGCGCGTGACGCTTGGGCGGCGGCAGCAGCCGCATGCCGTAGAGGAAGTTGCGCGCCTCCCGGCCGACGACCCGCTCGCAGTGCCGGTAGGCGTCAGGGACGTCCACGGCCGTTCCCCCCTCGCATGCCTCGTGCCAGGATGCCCGTCCACGCCGAGAGGATCCGGACGCGGCGCGGGCGCACCGTCCGCCCGACGACGTCGTGACCGGCCCGTCTCAGCGCCGCGACGGTGGCCCTGCCGCCCGCGACGTAGCCCGCCACGGCGACACGGGCGGCGCCTCCCACCGAGGCGACGAGCGGCTCCCCCTCGTCGAGCAGCCGTTCGGCCCGCGTCGTCTGGAGGGCGACGACGCCGCGCAGCCTCGGCGGGGTGGTCTCCCCGGCGAGGTCGTGCTCGGCGCAGCCGAAGCGGCGCAGGTCCTCCTCCGGAAGGTAGACGCGGCCCCGCGCGTGGTCCTCGCCCACGTCCTGGCAGTGCTCGACGATCTGCAGCGCCGTGCAGACGCGGTCGGACAGGGCCATCCGGCCTGCGGTCGCCAGGCCGAAGACGTGCAGCACGATGTGGCCGACGGGGTTCGCCGACAGTTCGCAGTAGGCCAGCAGGTCCTTGAACGTGCCGTACCGGCCGACGGTCTGGTCGCGCCGGTTGGCCTCGACCAGCCGGTGGAACGGTTCGGCCGGGACGGCGCGGGCCTCGACGAGCGGCGCCAGGGCGCGGACGACCGGCAGGCGGGGGAGCCGTCCGGCGTACAGGAGGTCGAGGTCGGCGTCGACCTCGTCGAGCAGTCGCAGCGGGTCGCGGACGCGGCCCTCGTCACCGGCGTCGTCGACGAACCGCGCGAAGCCGTACACCGAGAGGAGGTGGCGGCGGATATCGCGCGGCAGTACCAGTGCGGCCACCGGGAAATTCTCCCCGTGCGTTTTGGGCGTGATGCCCGCCGCATCGCCCTCCCCCGAATGCATGAACAGAGGATGTCCCCCGTCGTGCAGGGCAAACATGGGCTTTCGGGCTATTGATGTTTACCGGAAATGAGGTGGGAGAGCGTTTGATGTTTTGCCCTTACCTAGTCATTGGAAAGCGCAGGGCTTTTCCTTCCGAGTGATAGTTGGTGGATTGTCATGAAAGTCGTTCCAGGAAGTCCGGGGTGTTTTCCGCGTCCGCGCCGTCCGTGTCGCCGGCGTGAACCGCGTCTCCCGGCACGGTGGTCTCGGAGGGATCATGGAGGACCGGACGGCGGCGGCCGGCGCCGCCGGAACCGCTGACGCCGTGGTCCCTCAGCGGCCCGACCCGCAGCCCCGCGGAACGGCAGCGTCCCACCAGCTCCGGCAGGGCGCCGAGCCCCGAGCGCCAGGAGCCGGGGGCGGAGGTGCGGTCGGAGTCGTGCAGCAGGAGCGTGGCCCCGCCGCGCAGGCCGGGGGCCAGGGCCGCCAGCACGGAGGACGGCGTCGCCGACCGGGTCCAGTCGCGGCCCCAGGCGGTCCACAGCACGGGGCGAAGGCCCGATGCCCGCGCGGCGACCAGGGCCTCGGCGCTGAGCGCGCCGTAGGGCGGCCGGTACCAGGAGGGGCGGACGCCGGTGACGTCCGCCACCAGCCGGGCCGTCCTGCCGATCCCGGCCGCGGTCCGGCCCGGCGGGGTGACGAGGGCGTTGCCGTGGTGCCAGCCGTGCACCGCGATCTCGTGGCCGTCGGCGGCGACGCGCCGGCCCAGCCCGGGATGGCGTTCGAGCATCTCGCCGAGCACGAAGAAGGTGGCCCGGCAGCCGAGCCGCGCCAGCTCGTCGAGGAAACGCGGGGTGGAGTGCGGGTCGGGCCCGTCGTCGAAGGTCAGGGCGACGTGGCCGGGCGTCCCCACCCCGGCCAGCCCCGGCAGCAGACGCCGTACGGCGGGCAGCCAGGTCGCCGCCGGTCCCACGTGGAGCAGTGCCAGGCCCGCGACCGCCAGCGCGGCCCGGCCCGGCGCTTCGGACACACGCGAGGCCGGCGTGGCACGGCCCGCCTTCCCCAAGCCCGTCATCCCCGAGCCCGCCTTCCCGAGACCCGTCCTCCCCAAGCACGTCCTCCCGCGACCCGGTTCACCGGAGCCGGCCGGGACCGGCGCGGAACGTCTCACCCCTCCGAGTCTGCGCGAGAGGAGGCGCGATGCCAACGCGGCGCACGGTGCTGATCCTCAGCGCCGGCATGGGCGCCGGGCACGACGCGGTCGCCGCCGAACTGGCCAGGAGGCTGGAAGCCGGGGGCGTCGCCGCCGAGGTGGCCGACGTGCTGGAACTGCTGCCGCTGCGGCTGGGGGAGGGGATGCGCCGCTGGTACGGCTGGATGATGCGCTCGGCCCCCTGGATGTACGCGCTGATCTACCGGGTCTTCTTCGCGCCCGGCCGGAGGCCCGCACGGAACGGGACACCCGTGGCGGGCGGGGTGTCCGTACGGAACGGGACGGTCCCGGTGTCGCCGCTGACGCTCCTGGCCGCGGCCGGGCTGCGCCGGCTGGTACGCCGCAGGCCGCCGTCCGAGGTCGTCTCGACCTTCCACCTGGCCGCGCAGGCGGCCGGTCACCTGCGGCGGCGCGGCCTCCTGCGGGCGCCCAGCACGGTCCTGTTGACCGACTTCGCGGTGCACCGTCTCTGGCTGCATCCGGGCAACGACCGCTACCTGTGCCTGGATCCGGCGACCGCGCGCGCCGTACGGGCCGCGACCGGGCGCCCGGCCGCCTGCCACGCCCCCGTGGTGCGTCCGGAGTTCCACCGCCCCGGCGCCGGCCCGGGTTCCGGCTCGGGCCCTGACGCCGGCTCCGCTCCGGACACCGGTTCCGGCCCCGGTCCCGGTACGGTGCGGCTCCCGCCGGGCGTGCCGGCGGGGGAGCGGCTGGTCCTCGTCTCGGCGGGCTCGTGGGGCGTGGGGGAGGTCGAGGAGACGGCCCGCGTCCTGGCGGGTTCGGGACGGTACGTGCCCGTCGTGCTGTGCGGGCGCAACCGGGAGCTGCGCCGCCGCCTGGCACGCACCGGGATCGCCCTCGGCTGGTGCGACGACATGCCGGGGCTGATGGCCGCCGCCTACGCGCTGGTGGACAACGCGGCGGGCCTGACGTGCCGGGAGGCGATGGCGGCGGGGGTGCCGGTCGTCTCCTGCCGGCCGATCCCCGGCCACGGCAGGGACGGCGTCCTGGCCATGGCGAGGGCCGGGCTGAGCGTGCACGTCCCCGGCCCCGGGGAGCTGCCGGCCGCGCTGGACCGGCTGGCGTCCGACGGGGAACGCGGCCGCCGGGTGGTCCGGGCGGCGGCGCTGTTCGCCGCGCCGTCCGCCGAGTCGTTCTTCGGCCTCGTGGATCCCCTCGGCCCGGGACGCTGACCGGCGCGCCGCCCTGGGAAGCGCGCGTCCGGCTCGGTCCCGGAGCACCGGTGTCCGGTGACCGGCCGCGGCCGTCGCTCACCGGCCGTCGTTCACCGATGCCGGAGGGCCGGTCGCCGGCGTACGGCTCAGCCCTGGATGAACCGCGAACGGGCCAGCCGTACGGTGCCGTAGAGGATCAGTCCCAGACCGGCCAGCTCCGCCACGACCCACGGGCCCAGCCGGATCGCCTCGTCGAACAGCGCGACGCCGTACACGATGCTGATCACCGGGTCGACGACGCTGAGCGCCGGCTGCACGACCACCAGGGTTCCGCTGCGCAGCGCCTGCTGCAGGAGCACCACGCTGACCAGGCCGGCCACGACCATGGCGTACGGCGGCCAGGCGGTCAGCACCCCCGCTCCCTCCCTGGAGAAGACGTGGGTGCTCTGCTTCATCAGCGTGGCGGTGAAGGCGAACCCCAGCGCGGAGGCCGTGCCGAGCAGGGCCGCGCGGAGCCGCCCGCGGGAGACCCTCGCCGCCGCGAGGAGGGCCCCCGTCGCGAGGACCGTCGCCACCACGGTGACCAGCCAGTCGGCCGGGCCGGGATACCTCAGGCCGGGCGACGGGGCCGCGGCCGCCAGCAGGAGGGCGAGCCCCCCGGTCAGGGAGCCGATGGCCAGCCACGTCCCCAGGTCCGGCCTCATGTCGAAGACCTTCGCCGCGAGGGCGATCGTGAAGGGCAGTTCGGTGATGAGGAGGGGCTGCACGAGTGTGAGACCGCCGTTGTCCAGTGCGGAGGCCTGGAAGAGGAAGCCTCCGATGAGCGCGCCGATGCCGCCCAGCCACACCGGGGTCCGCACCAGTCTCCAGGCCAGCGCCAGGCCGGACACCCCGCTCTCCGGGAGGGCGCGCGCCGCCTGCCGCTGCAGCACCGACGCGGCGGCGTTGCACGCGGCGGCGCACAGGGCCAGGACGACCGCGATCACCGGCATCCCGCGCTCCGGCCTCCGGCCGCGCGGCGACCGGGACCACCGGGCCGCGCCGTTCGCTCCATGATGATTTGGTACCCAGGGTGATGCTTGGTCACAGAAAGTAGTTCTTCAGGGTGATCGCCTCGGCCGTCCTGCGGGCGCCCCTGGCGATCATCCCCTTCCACGGCACGTACGGCAGCAGCCGGTAGTTCTGGCTCATGAACCAGGCGACGAAGCGGTTCTCCGGGACCATCACCTTCGCGGTCCCCTCGGCCCCCTTCTGACAGCCGTCGGCGTAGCCGCGCATCTCCTCCTCGTAGCGGGCGAACGCCGTACGGTGGTCGCCGCCGGCCGCCGCCAGCTCCCCGGCCAGGACGTACGCGCCGACCATGGCCAGGCCGGTGCCCATGCCCGACAGCGGCGAGGGGCAGGCGGCGGCGTCGCCGAGCAGCACGGCCCGGCCCCGCGACCAGCGGTCCATCCGGACCTGGCTGATGGAGTCGAAGTAGAAGTCGGGAGCGTCCCACATCGCCTCCAGCAGCCGCGGGGTCTCCCAGCCGACCCCGGCGAACGTCTCGGCGAGGATCTTCTTCTGCTGCCCGGTGTCGTGGCGGTCATAGGGCGCTTCCGGCGAGCCGAAGTAGAACATGGCCTTGGCCTCGGTGTTGTTCCGGGCGCTGTAGAGGCCGACGAGCCTGCCGGGGGAGTTGTACATGTGCCCGGTGTGGTCGAGTCCGAGGAAGTTCCCGGTGGTGAAGACCGCGCAGTGCAGCCCCAGGTCCTTCACGTACCGCGCCTTCGGGCCGAAGGCCAGCGAGCGGACCGTCGAGTGCAGGCCGTCGGCGCCCACGACCAGGTCGAACCTGCGGGGCGCGCCCCGCTCGAAGGTGACTTCGACGCCGTGGTCGTCCTCGGTCATGGAGGCGATGGAGTCGCCGAAGACGTACTCGACGTCGCCGGCGGTGGCCTCGTACAGGATGCGGGCCAGGTCGCCGCGGAGGATCTCGATGTCGCCGCTGAAGAGGTCGGCGGGCATGGAGACCAGCTTCTTCCCGGACTCGTTGACGTGCCACATCGCGCCCATGTCCGTCCGGGCGCGCTGGACGTCGTCCAGGATGCCCATCCGCTCAAGGACGGTCAGGTGGGCCCGGCCGCGGAAGTCGACCGCGTAGCCGCCGTCGCGCAGCGCGGGCGCCCGCTCCACCACGGTGGGGGTGAAGCCGTGGCGGCGCAGCCAGTAGGCGAGCGCGGGGCCGGCGACGCTCGCGCCGGAGATCAGGACGTTCTTGTTCTTGAGTCGCGAAGTGGTGTTCATGACGGCAAGCCTGTCCGGGGGCGCTCACCGCGCCCTCACCTCCGCCTCACCGCCTCCCGCCGCGCCTCACCGGCCGCTCACCGGGGGCTCCCGGCAGACTCACCGGCCGGTTCGCCGAAGGTTCACCGGCAAGCTCCCCGGCCGGCTCGTCGGAGGCTCCCGGCAGACTCACCAGCGCCCGCCGCCGGTCCTCACCCGTCACCCGTCGATGACCGTCGTCCGCCCGCCGTTCCGGCGCGTCCCGCGCTCCCGGCCCTCGGTCTCAGTCCCGGCCCTCGGTCTCAGCCCTCGGAGGCGGAGCCGAGGACCGGCGAGGAGCGGATGACGTGCTCGGAGACCCCGACCAGGCGCAGCGCCTCGTCCGGAGCCAGCCGCAGCCCCTCGCGGTGGGCCGCCTCGTACGCCCGCTCGCCCAGCGCGTCCCGCGCGGCGGCCGCCGTTCCGGCCGCGTCCGGGTCCCCGCCGGCCGTGACGCCGCGCAGCGCGGCGGCCGCGCCGAGCAGCCGGGCCGCCGCGGCGGCGTCGCCCTCGGCCAGCGCGGCCCCGGCGAGGCACTCCACCGCCCGCGCGCCGTCGGGAATCGGCCCCGCGCTCACCGCCAGCTCGACGGCCTGCCGGTACCGCGCCCGCGCCTCGGCGATCCGGCCGAGGCCCTCCTCGACCCGGCCGAGCCCGACGAGCGTGCCCACGCGGTTGCTCAGGCTCCTGACCCAGTGCGGGTCGAAGCGCTCCAGCGCCTCCTCGTACAGTCTCCGCGCTCCGGCCGGGTCCCCCTCCAGCCGGGCGATGTCGCCGAGACCGCGCAGCGCGGCGGCCAGGCAGGTGGGGCTGCCCGCGCGGCGGGCCAGTTCGGCGGCCCGCGCGTAGTCGGCGCGCGCGCCGTCGAGTCCGCCGTCCGGCGGGCCCTGGGCCGCCCGCCCCTCCACGGAGCGGTGACCGCCGGACCCGGACTCGGATCCGGACCCGGACCCGGGGACAGGGACGGACTCGGATCCGGCGGAGCGGGCCAGGCGGACCCGGTGGTCGCCCCGGTTGCACAGGAGGTCCGAGGCGTCCTCGTCCGCTCCCAGTTCCTCGGTGAGGGCCAGCGCCTCGTCGGTCAGCGCGATCGCCCGCACCGGGTCGTCGCACCACCCGGCCAGTCCCGCCAGCGCGTCCAGGGCCAGCGCCCTGCCCCAGCGGTCGCCGAGCGCCCGGAAGGCGTCGGCGGCGGCGGTGAACTCCCGCTCGGCCTGGGCGAAGTCACCGGTCACCATCTGCGGGTAGCCCCAGACCAGGCGGGAGGCCGCCCGCTCCCAGGGATCGGGGGCGGTCCGCCCACGGACGATCACGGTGAGGGCGGCCTCCACGTCCTCGCCGGATCCGCCGCTGTTGAGCATCGGCCACAGGAACGCGACGAGCGGGTTGCGCCGCGGCCGGTCCGGACGCAGGACGATCGCCTCCGCGGCTCTCCGGTGACGCTCCCACGCATCCCTGCCGACCTCGCCGGCGGCGGCGGTGAGCGCGCACATGACGTAGTCGTCCCCGAACGCCGGGTCGGGGTCGGGTCCGACCGCCTCCAGCAGCGCGACGGCCTGCGCCGTCATCGAGGAACGCATGCCGCGCATCCATAAATATCCGGACATGGCCCCTAGGAGGCCCAGGCCGGTCCCGATCTCTCCGGCCTCGACGGCCCAGCGCAGCGCCGCGTGGAGGTTCTCGTGCTCGGCGATGAGGACCTCCATCCGGCGGAGCTGCCCGGTGCGCAGCAGGCCGGGCGCGGTGTCCCTGACCAGGTCCAGGAAGTGGCCGGCGTGCGCCCGCCGTACGGCCTCGGCCTCTCCGGCCTCCTCCAGCCGCTCGGCGCAGTAGGCGCGGATCGTCTCCAGCATGCGGTAGCGCCCGCCGCCGGACTCCAGAAGGGACTTGTCGGCCAGCGAGTCGAGCACGTCCTCGGCGTCCTCGATCCCGCAGACGCGCCCGGCGGCGCGGGCGGTCGCGCCGCCGGAGAAGACCGTCAGCCGCCTGGCCGCGACCCGCTCCTCCTCGCTCAGAAGGTCCCAGCTCCACTCCACGACCGCGCGCAGCGTCCGGTGCCTGGCGTCGGCCGTGCGGCTGCCGCGTGTCAGCAGGCGGAACCGGTCGTCCAGGCGGACGGCGATCTCCGTCACGTCATGGGTGCGGGTCCTCGCCGCGGCCAGCTCGATCGCCAGGGGCAGGCCGTCGAGCGCCGCGCAGACGTGCCGCACGGCCTCCGCCTCCGCCCCGATCCCGGTCCCGGTCCCGGTCGCAGTCCCGGCTCCGGTCCCGGCCGCGCTTCCGATCCCGGTCCGGGGCCCGGTCGCAGTCCTGGCTCCGGCTCCGGTCCCGGCTCCGGTCCCGGCCTCGCTCCCGGTCTCGTTCCGGGCGAAGCCGGGCCGTACGGCCGCGGTCCGGTCGACGAACAGGCGCGCGGCCTCCTCCGGCGCCAGCGGGCGGACCGGCCACAGGTGCTCGCCGGTGATGCCGAGCGGTTCGCGGCTGGTGGCCAGGACGCGCAACCCGGGGCAGGCGGCCAGCAGACGCCCGGCCAGCTCGGCGACGGCCGCGACGACGTGCTCGCAGTTGTCGAGGACCAGCAGCGGCGGCCGATCGGCCAGCGCCGCGGCCAGCCGGGACAGGGGGGTCGCCCCGGCCGGTACGGCGAGCAGCCCGCCCTCGCGCAGTCCGAGCGCGCCGAGCAGGGCCCGTGGCAGCTCCGCGCCGTCACGCAACGGCGCCAGCTCGACGAAGCAGACGCCGGACCGGCCGCCCACCGCCTCGACCGCGAGGCGGGTCTTGCCCGCGCCGCCGGGACCGAGCAGGGTGACCAGACGCGCGGAGTCCAGCAGCCGGGTCACCTCGGCGAGGTCTCCGGCGCGGCCGACGAAGCTCGTCAGCTGCGCGGGCGGCGCGGACGGCGCGGGCAGGACGGACACGGGGCCGGGCGCGGCGGGCGGGCCGGGCACAGGACCGGATGCGGCGGGCGCGGGCGGCCCCGGCACGGCGGGGGCGGACGGCTCCGGTGCCGTGGACGCGGGCGGGCCGGGCGAGGGCGCGGTGGGTGTGGACGGCCCGGGGGCGGCGGGCGTCTCGCCCCGGAGGATGGACCGGTGGATCGCGGACAGCCCGGCGGAGGGGTCGGCGCCGAGTTCGTCGGCCAGCAGCCGCCGGGTCTCCTCGAAGGCCACGAGCGCCTCGGCCTGCCTGCCGTCGGCCGCGAGGGCGCGCATGAGCAGGCCGCGCAGCCGTTCCCGCAGGGGATGCCGGTCCGCCAGTTCCCGCAGCTCCGGTACGGCGGAGCGGTGCCCGCCCAGGCGCAGGTCCGCCTCGATCCGATCCTCCAGCGCGCCCAGCCTGCGCTCCTCCAGCCGCGTGACCAGCGCCTGGACGGACCCGGCCGAGGCGGCGTCGGCCAGCGCCGGGCCCCGCCACAGGTCCGTGGCCTCGCGCAGCAGCGCGGCGGCCCGCGCCGGGTCCCCGGCCGCGAGCGCCCGCCGTCCCTCTTCGGCCAGCCGCTCGAAACGGTGCGCGTCCACGTCGCCGGGGCCGGCCGCGAGCCGGTAGCCCGGCGGGGCCGCCTCGATCACCGCGCCGGGACCCAGGACCCCGCGCAGCCGGGAGATCTGCGACTGCAGGGCGTGCCCGGCGCCGTCCGGCGGCCGCTCGCCGTACAGGTCGTCGATGAGGCGGTCGGCCGCCACCGCCTCTCCGGGCCGGGCCAGCAGCAGGGTCAGCAGCGCCCGCCTGGCGGGCCCACCGAGGTTCACCTCGGTCTCGTCGTCCCGCCACGCCCGCGTGGTCCCCAGAATCCCGAATCGCACCCGGCAATTGTCCCCGTCCTCCGCGGATGCCGGGAGCGGTGGTGGACATCGGGGCGCGGAGGCCGGGGTGGAGGGGCGCCGGCGGAGGGCCGTCCGGAGTGGAGGGCGTCGGCGGAAGGGCGTCCGGGGTGAGGGTGTCCGGAACGGAGGGGCGCCGGCGGAGAGGTGTCCGGGGCCGAGGTGTCCGGGGCCGAGGTGTCCGGGGTGGAGGGGCGTCAGGGGCGTCAGGGGCGGAGCTCGCCGTAGCGGCCCCGGAAGAACACCAGCGGCCCGCCGCTCGCGTGGACGTCCAGGTCACGCACCCGGCAGACCACGATCATGTGGTCTCCGGCGGGATACTCGACCTCGACCGAGCAGTCGATCCAGGCCAGCGCCCCGTCGAGCACCGGGTTGCCCGCGGGGGAGGGGGTCCAGTCCAGGCCGGCGAACTTGTCCCCGCCGCTGGCCGCCAGGGCGTCGCAGACCGGCCCCTGGTGCTCGGCGAGCACGTTGACCGTCAGGACGTCGGCGGCCCGCAGGTGCGGCCAGCTCGTGCTGGTCCTGCCCACGCAGAAGGCCACCAGCGGGGGTTCGAGGGAGACGGAGGTGAAGGAGCCGACGGCCAGGCCGTGCGGGCGGCCGCCGGGGGCGAGCGCGGTGACGGCGACCACGCCGGTGGCGAAGTGACCCAGCACCGAGCGGAACCGCCGTTCGTCGACGTCCCGCGGACGGCTTCCCGCCCCTCCGGCCGTTCGCGGGCCGCCGTGCGTCTCCGGGCCGCCGGGTGCGCCCCACCGGCCGGGCGTCCCGCCGGGTGCGTCGCGGGACGTGTCCCGGTCGCCTGGCGGGTCCTGGGGAAGGCCGCTGTGCATGCTGACTCCGTCGAGGCCGGCCCCGCGTCCCTCGGGGGCGGCGCGTGGGCGGCGGCCCGGCTCCGGTGCCCGGGTCGCGTAGGAGCCCATGTTCGCATCCGCGGCCCCGGACGCGCGCCGGGCCCCCCGGGCTCGCCTGGCCCTCCGGATCTCCGCCATGGACGGCGGGGCGGACGGCGGCATGACCGGGCCGGGACCGTCCGCGGCGCGGGGACCCGTGCCGGGGACGCCTTCACCGGGTGTGTCCGCGGGGACGCCCGGAGCGGGGGACGCCGACGCCGGGACACCCGTGACCGGGGACACCGTGACCGGGGACACCGGGGTAGGGGGACGCGGGACGGAGGGGGGCGCGGCGAGGGGTGTGGGATGCGCGTCCTGGCGGGCGTGGGGGACCCGCCAGGACGCGCCCCGTTCCGGCGCGCCGTCCCGAGGACCCCGGCGAGGGTTGGGGTCCTCGGGCCGTTCACTCGCGCACGGAGTAGGCGACGGGAGAGGCGGGGGCGCGAAAGCCCGTCCTCTCCCGGACGGGGGCGGCGGACGCGGGTCTCCGGTAGTGCAGGGAGATGACGCGGGCCGCCCCCGCGGGATCGTCGGCGGGGTGGCAGGTCTCGCGGCCTTCCTCGTCCCAGACGAAGAGCCCGCTTCTGCACCAGACGGTCAGGTCTGCCTGGACCGAAAGGACCGACATCCCGTTCCCGTTGCTCTGGTAGGTGTGGGTGAACCCCTGGCGGTGCAGCGCGTAGCGCAGTAAACGCGTTGCCTCGCGGGGTTCGCGCCAGGGCACATATGGCGCGTCCGCGGGGACCGGCAACACCCGGACCTTCACCCCCTCGCCGACCTTTCGATGGATTTGTACCAACGATTGGATGATGCGGGTTGCGGGAGGTTGGGTCAAGGGCCGGTTTCCCGCTAGAACCAGATCGTCTAGTTTGTTGGCACAAAGGGGACTTAATGCCACGGTCAACGCTGTATCAGCAGGTGGCCTCCGAGCTCAGGAGGACCATCTACTCCGGTGCGCTCGGACCGGGGGATCAGCTGCCGACCGAGGCGGAGCTCATGCTGGCCCATCAGGTGAGCCGGAACACCGTGCGGCTCGCCCTGGGCGAGCTGGTCAACGAGGGCCTGGTCACCCGCACCCCGCGCCGGGGGACCGTGGTCAGGGAGCGCCGTCCGCTGCTCATACATCCCCAGCGCGAGCTGCGGCCCCAGCCGGGGGAGACCCGCGAGGCGTTCGCCTGGGCCGTCTCCCAGGAGGGCCGCTCGCCCGGCCAGAACATCGAGGTCGCGATCGTGCGGCCGGCCGAGGAGATCGCCAGCAGGCTGGAACTGGCCGACGACGAGCACGCCGTGGTCCGCCGCCGGCTGCGGTTCGTGGACGGCCAGCCGTACAACACCAACGACTCCTACTTCCCGCTGGAGCTGGTCTCCGACTCCGAGATCGCCCGCCCCGGCGACATCACCCGGGGAGGCAACCGGGTGCTGGAGGAGCTCGGCCACCCCCAGGTCCGGGTCGTGGACGACATCTGGGCGCGCATGCCCACCAGCTCGGAGGCGGACCGGCTCCAGCTCCAGCAGGGCACGCCGGTCATCGTCTACGTCCGGGTCGGCTACGACCCCTCCGACACCCCGGTGCGGGTCGCGGTGTCCGTGCTGCCAGCCGACAAGCATCTGATCAGGTACGAGCTGGAAAGCCGTTGACGCCTCCGTGACCGCCCTGACGGGGCGGCTCCAGTCCCGCCCGCCCCACGGGCGAGGACCGGGCCGCGCCCGCGGTCCCGGCGTTCCCTCTCCTCTCGCTCCTCTCGCGTACGGCCCCATGGACCACCACCGGCTCCGCTGCCCGGCCCGTCGCCGTCCCGTTCACGCGGACCACCACCGGTTCGCCTTCCCGGACCACCACCGGTTCGGGCTCCCCGGCCGCCGCCGTCCCGGTTGCGGGCGCGGCCGGTCCGTCCCCGAGGGCCACCGTCCTCCCGGGCGCCGCCGGCGCGTCTCCGCCGGGGCCCGTTCCCGGCCCCCCTCCGCGTTCCCCTTACGCGTCTTCGACCCCTAGGCGTTCCGCCTGGCCGGACACGGTCGCCGTACGCCATCGGACCGGCACTTTCCGTGTCCACTCATTCACCCATCGCAACGAAGGGATGCACCATGCACTCCGGTACCGCTCGCCCCACCCACCCCACCACCACCGCCCGTCTCACCCTGCGCCGGGCGGACGGAAGCGACCTCGCGGGCGTGCTCGCGCTCCTGGCCGAGACCGCCGGCTGGCTCAACCGCCGCGGCGTGCGGCAGTGGCCCGCCGGGGGCTTCCCGGCCGAGCGCATCAGCCCGCTGATCGAGGAGGGAACCATGTACGTGCTCGACGGCGAAGGCGGCGAGGGCGGTGAGGAGGGCGAGGCCGGCCCCGCGGCCACCCTCGCCCTGGACGGCCACGCCGACCCCGAGTTCTGGACCGCCGGGGACGCCCCCGAGGCGGCGCTCTACGTCCACAAGCTGTCCGTCTCCCGCGCCTACGCCGGGCTCGGCCTGGGGCAGGCCCTGCTCGACTGGGCGGGCCTGAGGGTGCTGGCGACGGGCCGCAGGTGGCTGCGCCTCGACTGCTCCAAGGACAACCCCGGACTCCAGCGGTACTACCGCGGCCAGCGCTTCACCCACCTGCGCACGGTGGACCTGCCGCACCGCGCCTCCGGGGCGCTGTTCCAGAGGGCGGGCGGCCTGCGCGGCGACGCCCTCGCCGGCGCGCTGCCGTTCGCCGACCTCCGCGGCCCGCTGACGGGCCCGCCGGCCGGGCCGCTGACCGTCTCGGGGGAGCCCGCCGTGGCGGGCGCGGAGGACGGCGGCTCGCCGTTGATCGTCAGGAGCCGTCGATGAGAGATCACGGACCGTCTCCGGAACGGCGCCGCTGAACCAAGGCGATCCCAGGACAAAGTCATCCGATAGCCTCACTCCATGACCGGATCCTTGCTTGAGGTGATCGCCCTCGACGTCCGCGACGCCGTCGCCGCGGAGGAGGGCGGCGCCGACCGCCTGGAGATCGTGGCGGACATGGCCGCCGACGGGCTCACCCCGGCGGCGGAGACGGTCGCCGCGATCTCCAAGGAGTGCGCGCTGCCGCAGATGGTCATGCTGCGCGGTGAGGCGTCGTTCCTGGCCACGCCCGAGTCGCTGGAGGGCCTGCGGCGCGACGCCCGGGCCCTCACCGACGCGGGCGCGGCCGGGTTCGTGTTCGGTTTCCTCGACGCCGCCGGGGCGGTCGACCTGGCCGCCACCGAGGCGCTCATCCACGCCGTCGCGCCGCTGCCGTGGACCTTCCACCGGGCCGTCGACCACGCGGCCGACGTCAGGGCGGGCTGGCGGGCCGTGCGGCTGCTGCCCAACCTCGCCACCGTGCTCACCTCGGGCGCCCCCGGCGGCGTGGGAGACGGCCTGGAGATCATCCGGGCCCGGTGCTCCGCCGGGGACGGGCCGCTGATCATGGCGGGCGGCGGGCTGCGGCCGTCCCACGTCCCGGCGCTCCTGGAGTACGGGGTGCGGGCCTTCCATGTCGGCAGCGCCGTACGGGCGTCGTGGTCCGACCCGGTGGACCCGGACCGCGTCCGCCGGTGGCGGGCGCTGATCGACTGACGCCCGTCGTACGGCGGGCCGGCCGGCCCGCCGTACGGTCTCTCTCAGGCCCCCTCAGGCCCTCACGGACGGGCGGGGCCGGGCACGGGGTCAGGCGTTCCCGAGGGCCAGGTCGGCGCGGCGCAGGGCGGCGGCCACGGTCCTGATCGTGGCGGGCTCCTCCAGCGTCCCGCCCTCGGCCGCGCGCCGCTCCTCCCAGGCCCGCACCCGCCCGAGGTACTCGTCGTAGCGGGACAGGTGGAAGTGGTAGACCGCGACGTAGCGGCTGACCAGGTGCGCCGGGTGCATGTCCCAGCCCTGGTAGAAGCCGTCCGCCAGGGAGTGCCGGATCAGGCTCACGTGCCGCCACCACAGGTTGCGCACGGCGTACCGGTCGTCGGAGGCGGGTGCGGCGGCCAGCGAGCCGTCCGACAGCTCCACCCCGGTCCCGGCGAACGCCGCCCGCATGACCTGGCGGGCGTGGTCGCACGCGGGGTGGTCCAGCCGCTGCTCGTGCGGGGGCAGCGAGCAGCTCGCCGTGTAGTCGAAGACACCGAAGTGCGCGGCGGCCAGCCGGCCGCCGAGTGCGGCGACGAGCCCGGCGTCGAGGAACCGCAGCGTCTGGACGGCCTCGACCTGCATCTCGAACCGCAGCTCGCCCTCACCCAGCCCCAGCCCCTTCTCCAGGGCGGAGAGGCAGGCGGCGAACTGCTCCAGGTAGTCCCGCATCAGCACCTTGGGGAAGGTCACCACGAACCCCGGGGGCAGCAGGCCCGCCCGCTCGACCACCCCGGTGAGGAAGGCGTCCAGCGTCCGGACGCTCCTGACCGGGTCGCCGTCGGCGAACGACTTCACCCGCAGTCCCCACCGGCGGGGGAGCGTTCCACCGGCGTGCATGGCGGCGACCGCCTCGGCGGCCCGGACGGCGTGGCCGTCCTCCTCGGCGGGGCTCCCGCCGTAGCCGTCCTCGAAGTCGATCCGCAGGTCCTCGACCGGTTCGGCGGCGAGCTTCGCCGTCACCCTCTCGTGCACGGCCCTGGCCGTCTGCTCGTGCATCTCGAAGAAACGGGCCGTGTCCTTCCTGGACAGGTGCCGGCGCATCAGGTCCAGCGCGGCCTCGCCCCAGGCCGCGACCGTGCCCGCGTCGAAGCGGTCGGCGGGCACGTAGACGGTGTGCACCGGCTGCCACTCCACCTCCGAAGGGGGGTAGGTCGCCGTCTGCTCGCGGTGGGCCCGCTCGAAGCCGGGTATCAGGGCCAGCGGGTCGCCGAGCGTGACGCGCATGGGGGTTGCTCCTCGTGGTGCTTGACGGGCGTTCGGGGGGTCGTTCGGACGTGCTCAGAGAAGTGCTCAGAAACGTGCTCGGAAGTGGACGCGCCGGACGCCCTCCGGGTGGACACGTCCGCCGTACGGCTCAGCGGCCCGAGGCGGCTCCGGGTGGACACGTCCGCCGTACGGCTCAGCGGCCCGACGCGGTGAGCATGGCGGCCAGGCCCAGGAGCTTGACGCGCTCGCCGCGTCCCAGGCTCCGTGCCAGCTCCGCCTCGGCCGCCTCGATGGCCAGCCACTCCCGGTAGGTGATCGGGGAGACGCCCCGGGAGGCCAGCAGGGCGTCGACGTCGCCGCGCCGTACCGGGTCGCGGGCGAGGCCGGCGAGGTCGGCGAGGAGGGTGCGGACCGTCTCGGCGGCGTCGGACTTGTTGGTGCCGATCACCCCGGTGGGCCCGCGCTTGAGCCACCCCGCGACGTACTCGCGGTCGCGGACCCGCCCGGCCTCGTTCGGCACGGTCATGGTCTCCTCGGAGAACGGCACGCCCGGCAGCGGGACGCTGCGGTAGCCGACCGAGCGCAGCACCATGCCCACCGGGAGGGTCTCGAACTCGCCGGTGCCCACGACCCGGCCCCCTTCCAGGCGGGTGCGCTCCAGCCGCAGGCCCGTCACCCGGTCCTCCCCGACGATCTCCACCGGGCGCATCCAGAATCGCACCTCCAGCCGCCGGGGACGGCCCGCCGGCCCGCGGGCGGCCCAGTCCCGCAGCACCTCGACGTTGCCCCGCACCTGCCGCGGCAGGCCCGTGACGTCGGCCACCGCCTCCTCCGGCCGCACGCACACGTCGGCGTTGGCCAGCCCGCCCAGCTCCCGCAGCTCCTTGAGGGTGAACTTGGCGTGCTCGGGGCCGCGGCGGCCGATCATGTGGACGGTCCTGACCCGGCTGCCCGCCAGGCGGGCCAGCACCTCCTCCGGCACGTCCGTGGCACGCAGCTCCTCGGCGGTCTTGGCCAGGATCCGCACCACGTCCACCGCCACGTTGCCCACGCCGACCACCGCGACCTCGGGGCAGTCGAGGACGAACCGGTCCGCAGGCATGTCGGGGTGGCCGCAGTACCAGTTCACGAAGTCGGTGGCCGCCACGCTGCCCGGAAGGTCCTCGCCGGGGATCCCCATCCGGCGGTCCACCATCGCGCCGGTGCAGTAGACCACGGCGTCGTAGCAGCCGAGCAGGTCGGCGGCGCCCACGTCCCGGCCGAACTCGACGCCGCCCAGGAACCGGACGTTGGGCAGCTCCAGCACCCGGCGCAGGTACCCGGCGATCGACTTGATGGAGGTGTGGTCGGGGGCCACGCCGTACCGGACCAGGCCGTACGGCGTGGGCAGCCGTTCCAGGACGTCCACCTCGACCCCGGCTCCGGCCTGTTTCGTCAGCGCCTCGGCGGTGTAGATCCCGGCGGGGCCCGACCCGACAATCGCCACTCGCAGTGACACGCGGCCTCCTCGGCGTCGGACGTCGCGGGCGCGGGGACCACCTCCCTGGCGGACCGGGATGCCCGGGGCGGCGGCCCCTCGCCGGCGACGACCGTATCGACGGCTCTCACCCCCGACTCTGTACCACCGGAGCCGTCGCCGCCAGAGCGGCCCGCCGGGGAGGCGGAAGGCGTTCCGGCGGGGTCCGCCGGGAGGGGCGCCGCAGGAATCTTTCCCGGTTTAACGGCACTTGGCGGAATTTTGTGCATTCTTGCAGGTCACATATGCTTTCCAAGGCCGCGAGCTGGTGATGATCGGGGGATCTGTGGCACATCTTGAATCGGCCTTCGAGTACGACTGCGCGGAGGTGGACTGCGCGGAGATCGACCGCCGGCAGCGCGGCATCGTGCTGCACATGGTGCTGTCGCTCCTCGTGGGGATGCTGCTCGGCACCCTGGGCGCGGTGCTGTCGCACGCGCACAGCCCGCTGGACGCGTTCTACGAGCCCTACGCCTACGTGCTGCTCGTCGTCGTGGCGGGGTACACCGCAGCCGGTCTCGGCTGGGCGGTGCTGAGCTGCGCGCTGGCCACCTTCGGCCCGCTGCTGTCGTTGCTGGCCGCCACGGTCTTCGACCCCGGCGCCATGTTCCTGGGCGCGGGCGGCGCGGAAGGCCTGAACATCACGGTGGCCGCCCTGGTCGTGATGGGCGTCCTGGCCCACCTCTCCCGGAACGGAACCCGGTGGGGCGACCTGGCGGGCGGCGTGCTGGCCGGGCTCGTCGCGCTCGACGGCCTGGACAAGGCGCTACCCGGCGGGCCGGAGTACATCGCGGGCTTCTGGCCGTGGAAGGCGGTGGTCGTCGGGGTGCTGGCGCTGGGCCTGCTCGTCACGACGCGCCGCGGGTGGGGCCGCGCCCGCTCGGCCGCGGTGGCGGTCGCCATGGTGGCCGTCTGCGCCGCGTTCCTCTGAGCCGCGTTGTGCGACTCGGGCCTGAGCCCGCGCCGCGTGCCTCCGCGCCGCGTGCCTCCGCGCCGCGGCCCCAGAGAGGCGCCGGAGAACGCCGGATGACCGGCAACCCGGTTGCGTGACTCGATAGCCTGTAGCCATTCGATCCCCGCTAGGTAGGAGTAGCCGTGCTGCTGCGCATGTCGTCGCTGTTTCTTCGAACTCTGAGGGACGACCCGGCAGACGCGGAGGTCCCGAGCCACAAGCTGCTCGTCCGCGCCGGATACGTCCGCCGCGTCGCGCCCGGCATCTACTCCTGGCTGCCGCTCGGCAAGATGGTCCTGGAGAACGTCGCGCGCGTCGTGCGCGAGGAGATGGACCGCATGGGCGGCCAGGAGGTCCTCTTCCCCGCGCTGCTGCCGCGCGAGTACTACGAGAACACCGGCCGCTGGACCGAGTACGGCGACCTGCTCTTCCGTCTCAAGGACCGCAAGGGCGCCGACTACCTCCTCGGGCCCACCCACGAGGAGATGTTCACCGACATGGTCAAGGGGGAGTACTCCTCCTACAAGGACTACCCGGTGACGCTGTACCAGATCCAGACGAAGTACCGCGACGAGGCCCGCCCCCGGGCCGGGATCCTGCGCGGCCGCGAGTTCGTCATGAAGGACTCCTACTCCTTCGACCTCGACGACGACGGCCTCAAGCGCTCCTACGAGCGGCACCGCGAGACCTACATCCGCATCTTCGACCGGCTCGGCATCGACTACCACATCTGCTTCGCCACCTCCGGCGCGATGGGCGGCTCGGCCTCCGAGGAGTTCCTCGCCCCCGCCGCGACCGGCGAGGACACCTTCGTGGCCTGCCACAGCTGCGGTTACGCGGCCAACGCCGAGGCGGTCACCACCCCGGCTCCGGCCGCGGTCACCGGCGAGCGGCCCGCCATGGAGGTCCTCGACACCCCCGGCACGCCGACCATCGAGACGCTGGTCACGCACCTCAACACCCACCACGGTCTCGACGTCACCGCGGACCGGACGCTCAAGAACGTCGTGGTCAAGGTCACGACGCCCGGCTCCGACAAGACCGAGACCCTGGTGATCGGGGTGCCCGGCGACCGCGAGGTCGACTTCAAGCGCCTGGAGGCGGCGCTCGCCCCCGGTGAGCCCGCCATCTTCGAGGCCGAGGACTTCGCGAAGCACCCCGGCCTGGTCCGCGGCTACATCGGCCCCCAGGTGCTCAAGGACCTCGGCATCCGCTACCTCGTCGACCCCCGCGTGGTCGACGGCAGCGCGTGGGTGACCGGCGCCAACGAGCCGGGCCGGCACGCCGTGAACGTCGTCGCCGGGCGCGACTTCGTCGCCGACGGCACGATCGAGGCCGCCGAGGTCCGGGCGGGCGACGCCTGCCCGGTCTGCGGTTCCGGCCTGTCCATCGACCGCGGCATCGAGATCGGCCACATCTTCCAGCTCGGCCGCAAGTACGCCGACGCCGCCAAGCTCGACGCCCTCGGCCCCGACGGCAAGCCGATCCGCGTCACCATGGGCTCGTACGGCATCGGCGTCTCCCGCGCCCTGGCCGTGCTGACCGAGCAGCGCCACGACGAGCTGGGGCTGCGCTGGCCCCGCGAGATCGCTCCGGCCGACGTCCACGTCGTCGGCACCGGCAAGGACGACCAGATCGAGGTCGCCGGCCGGATCGCCGCCGAGCTGGAGGCGCGCGGCCTGCGGGTCCTGCTGGACGACCGCGCGGGGGTCTCCCCGGGCGTGAAGTTCAAGGACGCCGAGCTGCTCGGCATGCCGACGATCCTGATCGTCGGTCGCGGCCTGGCCCAGGGCGTCGTCGAGCTGCGCGACCGCGCCACCGGCGCGAAGGAGGAGATCCCCCTCGCCGAGGCCGCCGATCGCGTCGAGGCCGCCTGCCGCGTCTGAGTCCCCGCGTCTGAGTCCCCGCGCCTCAGTCCCCGCGCCTGAGTCCCCGCGCCTGAGTCCCCGCGCGTAGGCCCAGGGGGCCGGGTTTCGGACGCGGAGCCTCCGCGTCCGGAACGTCAGGCGTCTCCGCATCTGGTTCCCCGCGCGTCCCGAGTCTCCGCGTCCGGGTCCCCGTACATCCGGAAGCCTCCGCGCCCGGTCCGTCATCCGGACCGGGCGCGGGGGTTTTTGTGGGCTTATGGGGGGAAAGCCCTTTTTGTGCATTCGGGGGGGGTGGGGGACGCATGGTGCAGGAGTTCGACCCTTCCGCCTACGGCCGCGCCGCCGCCGACGTCTACGACGAGGTCGCGACGCACCTGCCCACCGAGCCGGCGGTGGACCGGCTGCAGGAACTGGCGGAGGGCCGGGCCGTCCTGGAGTTCGGCGTCGGCACCGGCCGGCTGGCCCTGCCGCTGGCCGCCCGGGGGCTCACCGTCGCGGGGATCGACGGCTCGGCCGAGATGACGGCGGTACTGCGGGCCAAGCCCGGTGGCGACCGCGTCCCGGTGACGCTGGGCGACTTCTCCACCACCCGGGTCGACGGCGAGTTCGGCCTCGTCGTCCTCGCCTACAACACGATCTACGCGCTGCCCTCGCAGGACGCCCAGGTCGACTGCTTCCGCAACGCCGCCGCCCACCTCGTGCCCGGCGGCCGGTTCGTGGTCGAGGCGTGGGTGCCCGACGTGGGGGCGTTCCACCACGGCACGGCGCTGCGGCTGGTGGCGCTGCGTGAGGACGGGGTGGTGGCCGAGGCGGCCCGGCTGTCGCCCGCCGACCAGATGATGCACACCACCAAGATCGTCCTGACCTCCGGCGGGATCCGGCTGCTGCCCGCCAACCACCGCTACGCCTGGCCCGCCGAGCTCGACCTCATGGCACGCCTGGCGGGCATGCGGCTCGAACACCGCTGGTCCGACTGGCGGGCCACTCCGTTCACCGGCGACAGCCGGGGGCACGTGTCGGTCTACCGGCGCTGAGCCGGACCCGCCGCGTCCCCGGCAGGGCCTGGAAGGGCCCTGACAAGCACTGAAAGGCCCGGAAAGGCCCGGAAAGGTCCCGAAAGCAGTTTGAAAAACGTCCCCGTGACGCCGTCCGGGACGTCCCCGAGCCCCGTCACCGCCGTACCCGCACCGCCCTGGAGTTCCGAGAAATGCAGCTACCCGCCCCTCGGGGGCCCCTCACCGGCTTCCTCTTCGCTCGGCTGGCCCGGCCGCCGCACGACCTCGGCCCGGCGCCGGAGCCCGCGGGAGGACCGCCCCTCGGGGACGAGGACCTCCAGCTCGCCCTCTTCGCCTGCTACGAGCTGCACTACCAGGGGTTCGACGAGGTGGCCGAGGACTGGGAGTGGGAGCCGTCGCTGCTGGCGGTCCGGCGGACGCTGGAACGGCGGTTCGAGGCGGGCCTCGCGGAGACCGTGCCGCGGCCGCCCGCCGTACCGGCGGGGACGCCCGCACGCATGCGCCGGGCGCTGGCCGGGCTGGTGGCCGCCGCCGACGGCGGCCCGTCACTGGCGGCGTTCCTGGAACGGCGGGCCGACCTGGAGCGGTTCCGCGAGTTCGTCGTCCACCGCTCCGTCTACCACCTCAAGGAGGCCGACCCGCACACCTGGGCGATCCCGCGGCTGCGCGGTGCGGCCAAGGCCGCCCTCGTGGAGATCCAGGCCGACGAGTACGGCGCGGGCCGCCCCGGGCGCATGCACTCGGAGCTGTTCGGGGCCACGATGCGCGGGCTCGGCCTGGACGACTCCTACGGCGCCCACGTCGACCGGGTGCCGGCGGTCACGCTGGCGACCGGCAACGTCATATCGCTGTTCGGGCTGCACCGGCGGCACCGGGGCGCGCTGCTGGGCCACCTGGCCGCCTTCGAGATGACCTCCTCGGTCCCCAACCGCAGGTACGCCCGGGGACTCCGCCGCCTCGGCGGCGACGACGCGGCCTGCCGCTTCTACGACGAGCACGTGCAGGCCGACGCGGTCCACGAGCAGATCGCCGCGCACGACATGTGCGGCGCGTTCGCCGCCGAACACCCCGGCCTGGCCGCCGACGTCCTGTACGGCGCGGCGTGCGCCCTCGCCCTGGACCGGCTCTTCGCCGAGCACCTCCTGGGAAGCTGGGAGCGCGGGGTCACCTCACTGCGCGAGGCCGGGCCGCGCGGGACCGCGCGTGACGGGACCGCGCGTGACGGGACCGCGCGTGACGGGACCGGGCGGGACGACGGGATCGGGCAGGACGGCGCCGGGTCACGCGGGACCGGCCGGGACGGGACCGGGCTGGCGGTGAGCGGCCGATGACGGACGCCGGCCCGGCGAAGGCCCCCGGCCTCGACTACGTCCTGCCGCTGCGCTGGGACGACGGTGACGAGGCGGGCCTGGCGGAGCTGACGGACTACCTCCGCCTGCTCGCCCGCCACGCGCGGGTCATCGTCGTCGACGGCTCCCCGTCTCCGGTCTTCGAGCGGCACGCCGCCGTCTGGGCCGGAATCACCGAGCACCTCCGGCCCGACGACGACCTCGCCTTCGTCAACGGCAAGGTCAACGGGGTGATCACCGGGATGCGCCGGGCCCGTGCCGAGCGCGTGGTCATCGCCGACGACGACGTGCGCTACGGCGAGGCCGAGCTGGCCGCGATCGGCGTCCTGCTCGGGCGGGCCGATCTGGTCAGGCCGCAGAACCACTTCGACCCGCTGCCCTGGCACGCCCGCTGGGACACCGCCCGGACCCTCCTCAACCGTGCCTTCGGCGCCGACTACCCCGGCACCTTCGGCGTGCGCCGGTCGGTCTTCCACGAGATGGGCGGCTACGACGGGGACGTGCTGTTCGAGAACCTCGAGCTCATCCGCACGGTCCGCGTCCACGGCGGGCGGGAGTGCAGTCCGCCGGGTCTGTACGTCCGCCGCCTGCCGCCCGACCCGGCGCGGTTCTGGTCCCAGCGCGTCCGGCAGGCCTACGACGACCTCGCGCAGCCCGTCCGGCTGGCGGCGTTCCTGTCCGTGCTGCCCGCGCTGGCCGCCGCGCTGTCGCGCCGCCGGTACGGGATGGTCCTCGTCTGCGCCGGGCTGGCGGTGGGGGTCGCCGAGACCGGCCGCCGCCGGGCCGGAGGGCGGCGGATCTTCCCCTTCTCCGCGGCGCTGTTCGCACCGGTGTGGCTGCTGGAGCGGGCGGTCTGCGCCTGGCTGGCCCTGGCGGCGCGGCTGTTCTTCGGCGGCGTGCCGTACGCGGGTCGCCGGATGCGGACGGCGGCGCACTCGGTCCGGCGGATCAGGGCCGCCGGGCCGGCCGGGGCGCCGTCAGGCGGGCGGGTCGGGCTCGCTCGGGGCGCGGAAGCGGGCGGGCCGGTGTGAGCCGTCGCAGAAGGGCTTGGCCGCCGAGCGCCCGCAGCGGCACAGCGCCACCGTGGACCGGCCGGGGTCGATGACGGCTCCGTCCTGGGTGGTGAGGACGAACGGGCCCCGCAGCAGCAGCGGCCCGTCCTCGCACGGGGTCACCGTGACACGGTCATCCCCTATGTCCGTTTTATCCATCACGTGGCGACTGTGCCCCCGGGAAGAGGCGGGAAACGCCGCGACCCGTCCGGGCGATGAGCGGGACGCCGTGCCCGTCCGGGCGTGGCGGAGGACGCCGTTTGCCCGTCCGGGCGACATGTGAGACGTCTCGTGCGTCCGGACGGTGCGCGGGACGTCGCGCACCGTCCGGACGCACACGGTTCAGCGGGAGCCGCTGAGGGTCTTGCGCCAGTGGAACCCGCCGGGGAGGTGCACGGTCACCGTCTTCCTGCCGTCGGCGGTCTTCGTGACGCGGAAGGCCCGGTTGCCCCAGCTGTGCCCGACGCCGCCGCGCGACAGGTTGAGATGGAACGGACCGAACTTCAGTGACTTCCGGTATTGCCAGCCCATTGCTTCCTCCTTGACCGTCTGCTCCTTTCAGCTACCCGGCTGGAGAGCGGCAAACGGATCTCTCGATCCCGGGCCGCGCCGGACGTCCGCGCCGGACGGGTCTCGCGGTCCCGGGCCGCGCCGGACGTCCGCGTCGAGCCGCCCGGAGGCCCCGGGCCACGTGCGCGGGGGCACGAATTCAGGACGGCGGGGGCGGCGTCGGGGTGGCGGCGGGGGAGGAGGGCGCGGGGGCGGGCATGCCGGGGAACGTCTCGATCTCCGGGCGCAGGCCGTACGCCCGCACCACGCACTCCTGCACGGCCAGCGCGGCCATCCGCCGGACGGCCGGGTCACCGGACGCGACGGTCTCGATGTAGGCGGCGGTCACCCCCCGCTCCACCGACACGGCCAGGTCCGTCAACTGGGCGGAGGTGGAGGGGACGGCGGGCAACCGGTAGCTCGCGTCGGGCTCGGCCGGGGTGCCGCCGCGCTCGATGATCATGGCGCGGAGCCGGTCCCGGCGGGCGCGGTGGGCGTTGAAGGCGGCGGTCATGACGGAGCGCAGCGAGCCCTCGGCCCGCGCGGCGAGGACCCCGTAGGCGTAGACGGCGGCGTGCTCGGCCGCCAGCGCCGTGCCGAGCCCCCCGCCGGCTCCGGGGGCCGGGGTGGCCGGCGCGACCGCGCCCGCGGCTCCCGTGAACCCCGCGGCCCCCGTGAGTGCCGTGAGCGCCGGAGCCCCGGCCGGTCCCGCGTTCCGCGCGGTGTTCCGGGCCCTCACAGCGGCCTTCCCAGGGCCACGGCGTGGGCGGCCTCGCAGGCGCCGATGGAGGCGACCAGCTGGGCCAGCGCGGGTGAGGCGCCCTCGGCCTGCCGGGGGCGCGAGCCGGCGGCCTGCCGCTCGGCGGTCCGCAGGCTCCGCAGGGAGGCGCGGGGCTCCGGCGCGGGCGTCCCGGAGGCGGAGGTCTCAGACGGCCCAGGCGGCGCGGCGGCGTCTCCGGAGGGCGCCGGGGTCGCGGAGGCCCCGGCGCCGCGGGCGGCGGGGGGAAGCCTCCGGCGCAGCTCGGCGAGGTGGGCCTCGTGCCGCCGTTTGAAGGGCAGGAGCTTGGCGGAGGAGGCCGAGGCGTACAGCCCGATGATCCGCTCCTTGTCGGCGATCAGCTGCCTGAGCAGCACGGTCTCCGGGTCGGGAGGCTCGGCGCGCTGGTGCTCGGGCTCCTCGGCGCATCCGGCGGCCGTCACGGCGACCGCCGCGGCGGCGGCCCCGGCGGCGGTGTCCCGCAGCAGGTCACGCCGGGACAGGGAACGCACGGACGACCTCCGGGTACGGATGAGCTGCTGACGCATCTAGCATCGTAAGGGCTGGGAAACCATTCACCGCGCCTCTCGGGCTGGCTCGCCGCGCCGAGTGGCGCTTCTTCCGCGCCCTGATGTGGATAGGCTTGTGAACCGCAAGGGCGAGGTCCGCCCGGCTGTAGATCGTGAAAATGGGAGGTCGGCATGGGCAGCGCCACATCCCGCGACCGCCTGATGAAGCTTCTGGAACCCGTCGCCCTCGCCTCCGGGCTCGACCTGGAGGACGTCACGGTCACTCCGGCGGGCAAGCGGCGCCTGCTGCGTGTCGTCGTCGATCGCGACGGCGGCGTCAGCCTGGACGACGTCGCCGAGGTCAGCCAGGCCGTCTCCGAGGCTCTGGACGCCGGGGACGTGATGGGAAGCACCCCTTACGTGCTGGAGGTCTCCTCTCCCGGGGTCGACCGCCCGCTCACCGAGCCGCGCCACTGGCGCCGGGCGGTGCGCCGGCTGGTCAAGGCCGACCTGCGGGACGGCACGAGCATGGAGGGCCGGATCGTCGCCACCGACGAGACCGGCGTGGAGCTCGACGTGGCGGGGACACCGCGCCGCGTCGGGTACGAGGACCTGGCCCGAGGACGGGTGCAGGTGGAGTTCCGCCGGTTCGACGACGCCGAAGACGACGGCGAAGACGGCGACGAGGGCTAAGGGGGAGCCTCGTGGACATCGACATGAGCGTCCTGCGCAGCCTGGAGCGGGAGAAGGACATCTCCTTCGACCTGGTCGTCAAGGCCATCGAGGACGCGCTACTGATCGCCTACTTCCGGAGCGAGGGGGCGGCGGCCAAGGCCCGCGCCGAGCTCGACCGCAAGACCGGGCACGTGACCATCTACGCCGCCGAGCTGGACGACGGCGGCCAGGTGGTCCGGGAGTACGACGACACCCCGGGCAACTTCAGCCGCATCGCCGCGACCACCGCCAAGCAGGTCATCCTGCAGCAGCTCCGGGACGCCGAGGACGAGATCAACTTCGGCGAGTTCGCCAGCCGCGAGGGCGAGTTGGTGGCCGGAGTGATCCAGCAGGGCAAGGACCCGCGGGTCGTCCTGGTCGACCTCGGCAAGATCGAGGCCGTCCTGCCGCACAACGAGCAGGTGCCCGGCGAGGAGTACGTCCACGGCGAGCGCCTCCGCTGCTACGTCGTGCAGGTCAAGAAGGGCCCCAAGGGCCCCTCGGTGACCCTGTCGCGCACCCACCCGGGTCTGGTGAAGAAGCTGTTCGCCCTGGAGGTGCCGGAGATCGCCGACGGCACCGTCGAGATCGCGGCCATCGCCCGCGAGGCGGGCCACCGTACGAAGATCGCGGTCCGCTCCCGGCGGCCCGGGATCAACGCCAAGGGCGCCTGCATCGGCCCGATGGGCTCGCGGGTGCGCAACGTGATGGCCGAGCTCCACGGCGAAAAGATCGACATCATCGACTGGTCGGAGGACCCGGCCGAGTTCGTCGGGAATGCCCTGTCGCCCTCGCGTGTTTCGCATGTCGAGGTGATCGACAGCGAGGGCCGTGCCGCTCGCGTGACCGTGCCGGACTACCAGCTCTCCCTGGCGATCGGCAAGGAGGGGCAGAACGCCCGGCTGGCCAATCGCCTCACCGGGTGGCGCATCGACATCCGGCCCGATACCCAGACGGGGGAGGCGGCCGGTTCCGCAGATGCGCCCACGCGGTAAGCTGGAATATGGTGACCAGGCCACCCCACTGCGAACGTGTGTGGGGTGCCGGGTTCGCACGGTTTCCTCCGAGCTGCTCCGCCTGGTGGCGGTCGAGGGCGTCATCGTCCCCGACCTGCGAAGACGGCTGCACGGGCGTGGTGCTTCACTGCACCCCTCCCTGAGCTGCCTGGAGCTCGCCGAGCGGCGGCGGGTGTTTCCGCGGGCGTTTCGCGCCGCGGGACCGCTCGACCCGTCGCCGGTACGGGCTCACCTGGAAGGGCTCCACTCCGAAAGGAACGGGTGAAATGGTTGCCAACTGTCATGTAGGACGCCGAGTTGATGGGCTGGTCAGATAGCTATGAGCGCCTGATGAGCATGCGGCGATGAGTACGTCTACGTAACGACGGTCCGGCGGCTGTGCCTCCCGGGCCGAGTAAGGGAGTGCAGTGGCGAAGGTCCGGGTATACGAGCTCGCCAAGGAGTTCGGCGTTGAGAGCAAGGTCGTCATGGCCAAGCTCCAGGAGATGGGCGAGTTCGTGCGTTCGGCGTCCTCGACCATCGAGGCGCCGGTGGTCCGTCGGCTCACCGAAGCTTTGGGCGGCCCCGTCAAGGGGTCGTCCGACAGGGGCGGCAACAGGCCGTCCAGGCCGCCGCAGGCGGCACCCCGGCCGGCCGATGGCCAGGCCGGAACCGGCGCCCCCGCGGCGCCGCGATCCTCGGGTCCCAGGCCGGGACCCGTTCCCAAGCCGGGTCCGCGGCCCGGCCCCGTGGCCCGTCCCGCGGCCCCCGCGGCTGAGGCGCCGCAGGCTCCGGAGGCTCCGGAGGCCCCGCAGGTCTCCCAGCCTCAGCAGCAGCCGCCGCCCTCGGCGGTCCAGCCGCCGCGGTTCGAGGCGCCCCGGCCCGAGGCCACGCGTCCGGCGTCCGGCCCCCGGCCGGGTCCGCGTCCGGGTCCGCGTCCCAGCCAGGGCTCGCGGCCCGAGGCCGCGCGTCCGGAGGGCCGCCCCACCGGCGGTCCCGGCGGCGCACCCTCGGCTCCGCGTTCCGGCGCCGGCGCCGGCGGTCCCAAGCCCGGCCCGCGTCCGGGCCCGCGCGGCCCGCGTCCCGGCAACAACCCGTTCTCCTCGAACGCCAGCGGCATGGGCCAGGCCCGTCCGCCGCGTCCCGGTGGCCGTGACGGCGGTCCGGGCGACCGCGGCCCGCGTCCGGGCCCGCGTGACGGCGGTCCCCGCGAGCAGGGGCAGCGTGACGGCGCCGGACCGCGTCCGGGGCCCCGCCCCGGCCCGGCCGGCGCCGCCGGTCCCCGTCCGGGTCCCGGCGCGGGTGGTCCGCGCCCGGGTGGCGGCGGCGGTGTCGCCGGCCCGCGTCCCGGCGGTCCGCGTCCCAGCCCGATGATGATGCCCCAGGGCCGGCCCGCCGGTCCCGGCGGTGGCGGTGCCGGTCGTCCCGGTGGCGGCGGTGGCCGTCCCGGTGGCGGTGCGGGCCGTCCCGGTGGCGGCGGTGGCCGTCCGGGTGGCGGCGGTTTCGCCGGTCGTCCCGGTGGCGGCGGTGGCCGTCCCGGCGTCGGCACCGGCGGTCCCGGTGGCGGTGGCGGCGGTTTCGCCGGCCGTCCCGGTGGCGGCGGTGGCCGTGGCCGCGGTGGCGGCACGGCGGGCGCCTTCGGCCGTCCGGGCGGACGTCCGACCCGCGGTCGCAAGTCCAAGCGCCAGAGGCGCCAGGAGTTCGACAACATGCAGGCCCCGGCGATCGGCGGCGTGCAGGTCCAGCGCGGCAACGGCCAGACGATCCGGCTGTCGCGCGGCGCCTCCCTGGCGGACTTCGCCGACAAGATCGGCGCGAACCCGGCGTCCCTGGTGCAGATCATGCTGCACCTGGGCGAGATGGTGACCGCCACGCAGTCGGTCAACGAGGAGACGCTGCAGCTCCTGGCCGCCGAGCTGGACTACAACCTGCTCGTGGTCAGCCCGGAGGAGGAGGACCGCGAGCTCCTCGAGTCCTTCGACATCGAGTTCGGTGAGGACGAGGGCGACGAGGGCGACCTGGTCGCGCGTCCGCCGGTGGTGACCGTCATGGGTCACGTCGACCACGGTAAGACCAAGCTGCTCGACGCGATCCGGCACACCAACGAGGTGGCGCGGGAGGCCGGTGGCATCACCCAGCACATCGGCGCCTACCAGATCTCCGCCGAGCACGAGGGCGAAGACCGGAGGATCACCTTCATCGACACCCCGGGTCACGAGGCGTTCACCGCCATGCGTGCCCGCGGTGCCAAGGTCACCGACATCGCCGTCCTGGTGGTCGCGGCCGACGACGGTGTGAAGCCGCAGACCATCGAGGCGCTGAACCACGCCCAGGCGGCCGAGGTTCCGGTCGTGGTCGCGGTCAACAAGGTCGACAAGGAGGGCGCCGACCCCAACAAGGTCCGTGCCCAGCTCACCGAGTACGGCCTGGTGGCCGAGGAGTACGGCGGCAGCACGCTGTTCGTCGACATCTCCGCCAAGAACGGGACCGGCATCGACAACCTGCTCGAGGCCATCCTGCTCACCGCGGACGCCGAGCTCGACCTGCGGGCCAACGACGCGATGGACGCCCAGGGCGTCGCCATCGAGGCGCACCTCGACAGGGGCCGCGGCCCGGTCGCGACCGTGCTGGTCCAGCGCGGCACGCTCCACGTCGGCGACTCGATCGTCTGTGGCGAGGCCTTCGGCCGCGTCCGGGCGATGCTCGACGACAACGGCATGTCGATCGACGAGGCCGGTCCGTCGCGTCCGGTACAGGTCCTCGGCCTGACCGCGGTGCCGGGCGCCGGTGACAACTTCATCGTCGTCACCGACGACCGCATGGCGCGTCAGATCGCCCAGCAGCGGGCGGCGCGCAAGCGCACCGCGGACATGGCCAGGTCCGGCCGTCGCCGCACCCTCGAAGAGCTCTTCAGCGAGATGGAGAAGGGCCAGGTCGACGAGCTCAAGCTCATCATCAAGGGTGACGTCTCCGGTTCGGTCGAGGCTCTCGAGGACGCCCTGCTCAAGATCGACGTCGGTGAAGAGGTGCGCCTGCGGGTGCTCCACCGCGCCGTCGGCGCCATCACCGAGTACGACGTCAACCTGGCCGTCGCCGACGACAACGCCGTCATCATCGGCTTCAACGTGCGTCCGGAGGTCCGGGCGCGCGACCTGGCCGAGCGCGAGGGCGTCGACATCCGCTACTACTCGGTCATCTACCAGGCGATCGAGGAGATCGAGGCGGCCCTCAAGGGCATGCTCAAGCCCGAGTTCGAAGAGGTCCAGATGGGCACCGCCGAAGTCCGCGAGGTCTTCAAGGTGCCGAAGATCGGCAACATCGCCGGTACGCTGGTCCGCTCGGGCACGATCGTCCGGAACAGCAAGGCGAGGCTCATCCGCAACGGGGTCGTCATCTCCGACAACCTCACGGTCTCCTCGCTGCGCCGGTTCAAGGACGACGCGACCGAGGTCCGCGAGGGCTTCGAGTGCGGTATCGGAGTCGGCTACAACGACATCAAGATCGACGACGTCATCGAGACGTTCGAGATGCGGGAGAAGCCGCGCGTCTGATGTCCCGGTCCGGTGACGGACCGCCCGCCGGCCGGAAGGCCCCGCCCCTCGTGGGCGAGGGCCACCGGCCGGCGGGCGGTCCCGCTCCCGCCGGCGGCACGACGACGTTCGTGGCGTGATCCGACATGTATGTAGGTGCCCTCACACTGGACATCCTGCTCGGCGACGTCCGCTCGCTGAAGCAGAAGCGCTCCGTGGTGCGACCCATCATCGCCGAGGTGCAGCGACGGTTCCCGGGTGTGGCCGTCGCCGAGACCGGCCATCTGGACCTGCACCGCCGTACGGAGATCGGGATCGCGGTCGTCTCGGCGACCGCCGCGAACTGCGGCGTGGTCATGGACGACTGCGAGCGCCTGGTCGCGTTCCATCCGGAGATCGAGTTGCTGTCGGCCAGGCAGCGGCTCTACAACGACAACGAGGACTAGCCGCAGACGGCCGGCCGCCCCCCGTTTGCGCCCGGCCGTACTGTGAGAAGGGGGGAGAGCGAACATGGACGCAGGGCGCGCACGTAAGATCGCCGACCGGATCCAGCAGATCGTCGCCGAGATGCTGGAGCGCCGGATCAAGGACCCTCGGCTGGGTTTCGTGACGGTGACCGACACGCGGGTCACCAACGACCTGAGTGAGGCGACGGTGTTCTACACCGTGTTCGGCTCCGAGGCCGAGCGGGCCGACTCGGCGGCGGCTCTGGAGAGCGCCAAGGGGCTCATCCGCTCGGAGGTGGGCCGCCAGACCGGGCTGCGGCACACGCCGACGCTGCTGTTCACCCACGACCCCCTCCCCGACAACGCCCGGCACCTCGACGGCCTGTTCGCCGAGGCGAAGGCCAGGGACGCCGAGATCGCCAGGCGGGCGGAGAGCGCGAGGCACGCCGGTGAGGCCGACCCCTACCGCAAGCCCGAGGACAGGGACGGCGTGGACGAGGCCGACGAGGCCGAGGATGAGCCGTCCGAGCACGCGGGACGCTCGGCGACGTGACGCCGCAGCCGCGTGACGAGGGCCCGGTTCCCGGTCGTGACTGGGACCGGGCCGTCGAGCTGATCTCCTCCGCGGAGGAGGTCGCGCTGGCCTGCCACATCTCCCCGGACGGCGACGCGCTCGGCTCGACCCTGGCGGTCGGGCTGGCGCTGCGGGCGGTGGGCAAGCGGGTCGTGGCCTCCTTCGGGGAGCGCGGCTTCACGGTGCCCCGGCTGCTGCGTTTCCTGCCGGGCCAGGATCTCCTCGTCGACCCCGACGACTACCCCGCCGCGCCCGAGCTGATGATCTCCTTCGACGCGCCCATCCCCGACCGGCTGGGCGAGCTGGCCCGCGTCGCGGGCAAGGCGCGCGAGCTGGTGGTGGTCGACCACCACCCGTCCAACACCGGCTTCGGCACGCTCAACCTGGTCGACCCCGGCGCGGCGGCCACCGCTGTGCTCGCCGAGGAACTGATCCGGCGGCTCGGCCTGCCGGTCGACCGGGACATCGCGACCTGCCTGTACGCCGGGCTGGTCACCGACACCGGGTCGTTCCGGCACTCCTCGACCACCTCCGAGGTGCACGCCATGGCCGGGCGGCTCATCGCCACCGGCCTGAACCCCGAGGAGATCGCCCGGGAGCTGTGGGACCGCTCCCCCTTCGGCTACCTCCGGGTGCTCGGCCTCGCCCTGGAGCGGGTGGTCCTGGAGCCTGAGGCGGGCGACGGCCTGGGGCTGGTCTGGACGTACGTCACCCACGACGACCGTGCGGCCTACGGCCTGCCGTACCACGAGGTGGAGGGCATCATCGACGTGGTCCGCCGCACCGACGACGCGGACGTGGCGGTGATCCTCAAGGAGGACGACGGAGGGGCCTGGCAGGTCTCCACCCGCTCCAAGGGCGGGATCGACCTCTCCCGCGTCTGCGCCACGCTGGGCGGCGGAGGGCACGCCAAGGCGGCGGGCTTCACCTCCCACCAGCCCGTCGAGCAGACGATGGCCGCCTTCCGCGCGCTGCTGCGCCGCGCCGCCTGAGGAACCCCGCACCGCCTGAGGAACCCGCGCCCGGAGGGACCGCATCGGAACCCGCACCGGAACCCGTACCTGGAGAGACCGGACCCGGAGGAATCCCCGCCGGTGAGAATCACGGCCCCGAGGAACCCGCGCCCGAAAAGGACCCCGCCGAAGCTCCCGCAGAGGCTCTCGCAGAAGGACGACCCCGACATGAGTACGGCTCGCGCCAAGCGCACCCCGCCGCCGAGCGGACTGATCGTGGTGGACAAGCCCGCCGGATGGACCTCCCACGACGTCGTCGGCAAGCTCCGCGGCATCGCCGGCACCCGCCGGGTGGGACACGCCGGCACGCTGGACCCGATGGCCACCGGGGTGCTGGTGGTCGGCGTGGAGAAGGCCACCCGGCTGCTGGGGCACCTCGCGCTCACCGAGAAGGGCTACGACGCCACGATCAGGCTCGGGGCGTCCACCAACACCGACGACGCGGAGGGCGAGGTCACCGCCACGGCGTCCGCCGCGCACATCTCCGACGAGGAGATCGCCAAGGGCGTCGCCGCGCTGACCGGCCGGATCACGCAGGTCCCGCCGCAGGTCAGCGCCATCAAGGTGAACGGCGAGCGGGCCTACAAGCGGGCCCGGGCGGGGGAGGAGGTCGAACTGAGCGGACGGCCGGTCACCGTGTCGGCCTTCGAGGTCACCGCCGTCCGCCGCGAGGGCGACGTCGTCGACGTCGACGCCTCGGTGACCTGCTCCAGCGGCACCTACATCCGGGCCCTGGCCCGCGACCTGGGCGCCGCGCTGGGCACCGGGGGGCACCTGACGTTCCTGCGCCGCACCCGGGTCGGCCCCTACGGCCTGGCGACGGCCCGGACCATCGAGCAGCTCGCCGCGGACTGCGTGATCACACCGATGGCCGAGGCGGTGGCGGCGGCCTTCCCGAGGCGGGACGTGACCGCCGAGGAGGCGGCCGTCGTCGGGCACGGCGGACGGCTGCCCGCCCTGGGGGCCGGCGAGGGGCCGATAGGGGTGTTCGGCCCGGACGGCACGCTCCTGGCGCTGGTCGAGGAGCGCGGCGGGTTCACCAGGTCGCTGGCGGTCTTCGTGCCCTGAGGGCGGCGCGTCCCCGCGTCCCGGGGGCGGTGCCCGGAAGGGCGGCTCCCGCGTCCGGGGTAAGGTGACCTGTCATCTCCGTCGGCCTCCCCGGTTGCGGGAAAGCCCCCGGGACGTGGCAGGCTTTAGGAAGTCGATCCGGTACGAGGGAAGAGGCTGCGGTGCGAGGCTGGCACGGATTGGAAGACGTGCCCGGGGACTGGGGCAGGTCCGTCATCACGATCGGCGTCTTCGACGGGGTTCACCGCGGTCACCAGAAGATGGTGGCCCGCGCCGTGGGGATGGCCCGCGAGCTCGGCATGTCCTCGGTCGTGGTCACCTTCGACCCCCACCCGGAGGAGGTGGTGCGGCCGGGCACGCACCCGCTGAGGCTGACGACGCCCCGGCACCGCACCGAGCTGCTGGCCGCGCTCGGCGTGGACGCGGTCTGCGTGCTGCCGTTCACCCTGGAGTTCTCCCGGATGAGCCCGGACGAGTTCGTGCAGACCATCCTGGTCGACCGGCTGCACGCCGGCGGCGTCGTGGTCGGGGAGAACTTCCGGTTCGGCCACAAGGCCGCCGGTGACATCGAGACGCTGCAGACGCTCGGCGAGAAGTACGACTTCGTGGCCGAGGCCGTCCCGCTGGTGAGCGACGGGGAGATCATCTCCTCCACCCTCATCCGGGACGGGCTGGCCGCCGGCGACACCGAGGCCGTCGCGTTGGCGCTCGGCCGCCCGCACCGGGTCGAGGGCGTGGTGGTCCGCGGTTACCAGCGGGGCCGGCAGCTCGGCTTCCCCACGGCCAACGTCGAGTCGCCCGCCTTCACCGCGATCCCCGCGGACGGCGTCTACGCCGGCTGGCTGCAGTGCGTCCCCAACGGCAACCTCCCCGTCGCCTACGACGGCGAGCGCTGGCCCGCCGCGATCTCCGTGGGCACCAACCCGACCTTCGAGGGCGTGCCCCGCACCGTCGAGGCGTACGCGCTCGACCGCGACGACCTGGAGCTGTACGGCGCCCACGTGGCCGTCGACTTCGGGCCGCGGCTCCGCGACAACCTCAGGTTCGACTCGGTCGAGGCGCTCATCGGGCAGATGCGCGCCGACGTCGACCGGGCGCGTCTCCTCGCCGGCACCTGGACCCCTCCCGGCTCCTTCTGAGCCGTCTCCCGGGCTCCCGCCCGCATGGAAGCGGTTCACGGGAGTACGGCGGACGCGCGGGGTACGCGGCACCGGATGTGCGAGAGCTTGGAGCCGGGTGGTAACCTGGCATGTCAGTTCTGTAACCGGCGAGGTCGGCGACGCCGCCACGCCGGTGCTGACGCCGCCACGGCGACTGTAGGCACGCACGGTCGCTCGGGCATCTGAGATCCCGCGTGCCCGTAGAGGTTCAAGGAGACACGTGTCGCTCGACACCGCAGCAAAGAAGCAGATCATCGGTGAGTACGCCAAGGGCGAGACCGACACCGGTTCCCCCGAGGTGCAGATCGCGCTGCTCAGCAAGCGCATCAGCGAGCTCACCGAGCACCTGAAGGTGCACAAGCACGACCACCACAGCCGCCGCGGCCTGCTGCTGCTCGTCGGTCGTCGTCGCCGTCTGCTCAAGTACCTCGCCAGCAAGGACATCGAGCGTTACCGTTCGCTCATCGAGCGGCTCGGCCTGCGGCGATAGAATGATCGGGGAGCGGCGCGGCGCGCCGCTCCCCGGCCACATCGGAAGGTGCCCGGCGCGTCGCGCCACAGGAGCACCGGTCCGATGCGCAAAACTGAACAGCCGAGACAACTGCCCCGCGTCCGCCAGCAAGCGCGCCCCACGGCGTGGGAGGGCCGGTCCTCGGTAGTGGCCCCCGGTCATCACGGCGAGAGCCGTACGGAACCGGGCGCTTCGATCGAAGACCGGCGCTGCACCACGGGGAGGCCGGCAAAAGGAGGTCAGGCGCGACACGCGTGCCTGACCGGGCGCGGGCGACCGATCCTACAAGGAGGTCCCCCGTGGAGGGTGTCCACAACAGCGAAGCCGTCATCGACAACGGCTCATTCGGCACGCGTACCGTCCGGTTCGAGACCGGGCGCCTGGCGCGCCAGGCGGCGGGTTCCGCCGTCGTCTATCTCGACGACGAGACGATGGTCCTTTCGGCCACCACCGCCTCGAAGCATCCCAAGGAGAACCTCGACTTCTTCCCGCTGACGGTCGACGTCGAGGAGCGGATGTACGCCGCGGGCCGCATCCCCGGCTCCTTCTTCCGCCGTGAGGGCCGTCCCTCCGAGGACGCCATCCTCACCTGCCGCCTGATCGACCGGCCGCTGCGCCCGTCGTTCGTCAAGGGCCTGCGCAACGAGATCCAGGTCGTGGCGACCATCCTGGCGCTGCACCCCGACCACCTGTACGACGTGGTCGCGATCAACGCCGCGTCCCTGTCCACCCAGCTCGCCGGGCTGCCCTTCTCCGGCCCGATCGGCGGCGTCCGCGTCGCGCTGATCGACGGCCAGTGGGTCGGGTTCCCGACCCACCCGGAGCTGGAGCGCGCCACCTTCGACATGGTGGTCGCCGGCCGCGTCCTGGACGACGGCGACGTCGCGATCATGATGGTCGAGGCCGAGTCCACCCGTGACACGCTCAAGCTCGTCGCCGACGGCGCCGTCGCGCCGACCGAGGAGACCGTGGCGCAGGGCCTCGAGGCGGCCAAGCCGTTCATCAAGGTGCTGTGCGACGCCCAGGCCAGGATCGCCAAGGTCGCCGCGAAGGAGACCGCCGAGTACCCGCTGTTCCTCGACTACCAGGACGACGTCCTGGAGGCGGTGACCACCGCGATCCGCAGCGAGCTCGCCGCGGCGCTGACCATCGCCGGCAAGCAGGAGCGCGAGGCCGAGCTCGACCGCGTCAAGGCCCTGGCGCTGGAGAAGCTGGGCGCCGACTTCGAGGGCCGTGAGAAGGAGATCTCCGCGGCCTTCCGCACGGTGACCAAGAAGCTCATGCGCGAGCGGGTCATCAACGAGGGCGTCCGCATCGACGGCCGCGGGGTCAAGGACATCCGCCAGCTCAACGCCGAGGTCCACGTCGTGCCCCGGGTGCACGGCTCGGCCCTGTTCGAGCGCGGCGAGACCCAGATCATGGGCATCACGACGCTGAACATGCTCCGCATGGAGCAGATGATCGACACGCTCAACCCCGAGCGCACCAAGCGCTACATGCACAACTACAACTTCCCGCCCTACTCCACCGGCGAGACCGGCCGGGTGGGCTCGCCCAAGCGCCGCGAGATCGGCCACGGCGCGCTCGCCGAGCGGGCGCTCATCCCGGTCCTGCCGGCCCGCGAGGAGTTCCCCTACGCGATCCGCCAGGTCTCCGAGGCGCTCGGCTCCAACGGCTCGACCTCCATGGGCTCGGTCTGCGCCTCGACGATGGCGCTGCTCGACGCGGGCGTCCCGCTCAAGGGCATCGTCGCCGGCATCGCGATGGGCCTGATCAACGAGGGCGACCAGTACGTCACGCTGACCGACATCCTCGGGGCCGAGGACGCCATGGGCGACATGGACTTCAAGGTCGCCGGCACCAAGGACGTCATCACCGCGCTGCAGCTCGACACCAAGCTCGACGGCATCCCCGCCTCGATCCTGGGCGCCGCGCTGAAGCAGGCCAAGGGCGCGCGTCTGGCCATCATCGACGTGATGCAGGAGGCGATCGACTCTCCGGCGGAGATGAACGCCACCGCGCCGCGCATCATCACGATCAAGGTCCCGGTCGACAAGATCGGCGAGGTCATCGGCCCGAAGGGCAAGATGATCAACCAGATCCAGGACGACACCGGCGCCGAGATCACGATCGAGGACGACGGAACGATCTACATCGGCGCCACCGACGGCCCGTCCGCCGAGGCGGCCCGGTCGGCGATCAACGCCATCGCCAACCCGCACATGCCGGAGGTCGGGGAGCGCTACCTGGGCACGGTCGTCAAGATCGCCGCCTTCGGCGCCTTCATCTCCCTCATGCCGGGCAAGGACGGCCTGCTGCACGTCTCCCAGATCCGCAAGCTGCACGGCGGCAAGCGCATCGAGAACGTCGAGGACGTCATGAACGTCGGCGAGAAGGTCCAGGTGGAGATCGCCGAGATCGACTCGCGCGGCAAGCTGTCCCTGGTCCCGGTCGAGGTCGTGGAGCGGGAGGCGGAGGCCAGGGGCGAGGCCGGCACGCCGGAGTCGGGTGACGCCGCTCCCGTCGCGTCCGCCGCCCCGGCCGAGTCCGGTGAGGAGCGGCCGCGCCGCACCCGCACCCGTACCCGCAGCGGCAGCGGCAACGGCGGCGGCGGCCGCGGGGGGGAAGACCGCAACTCGTGATCACGACCACTCTGCACCCCGGCAAGGACGGCGCCGGGGTGGTGCGGCGCACCGTCCTCCCCGGTGGGCTCCGGGTGGTGACCGAGTCCATGCCGACCGTGCGTTCCGTCGCGGTCGGCATGTGGGTCGGCATCGGATCGAGGGACGAGACCCCCGAGCACATGGGGGCCTCCCACTTCCTTGAGCACCTGCTGTTCAAGGGCACCCCCACGCGGGACGCGCTGGAGATCTCCGCGGCGATCGAGGGCATCGGCGGTGAGATCAACGCCTTCACCTCCAAGGAGTACACCTGCTACTACGCGCGGGTCCTCGACGAGGACCTGCGGGTGGCGATCGACGTCCTCTCCGACGTGGTCACCTCCTCGGTCATCACCCCCGAGGACGTCGAGGCCGAGCGCGGCGTGATCCTCGAGGAGATCGCCATGCACGACGACGACCCGTCGGACGTGGTGCACGAGCAGTTCTCCGCGGAGCTGTACGGTGACACGCCCGTCGGGCGGCCGATCCTCGGCACGGTCGAGTCGATCAACGCCATCGACCGCGACCGGATCGCCGAGTACTACCGGCGGCACTACCTGCCCACGCACACCGTCGTGGCGGTGGCGGGCAACGTCACCCACGAGCGGGTCGTCGAACTGGTCGCCGCCGCCTACGAGCGGGCCGGAGCCCTCGGCGGCGACGCCGCGCCGGTCCCACCGCGCGTCTCGGGCCCCGGCGTCGAGTCGCACTCCGGCGTCCGGGTGCTGCACCGGCCGACCGAGCAGGCCAACCTGGTCCTCGGCACGACCGGCCTGGTCCGCACCGACGACCGCCGCTTCGCGCTCGGCGTGCTGAACGCGGCGCTCGGCGGCGGCATGTCGTCGCGGCTGTTCCAGGAGATCCGGGAGAAGCGGGGGCTCGCCTACTCGGCGTACTCCTACACTTCCTCCTACGCCGACACCGGCCAGTTCGGCGTCTACGTCGGCTGCCTGCCGTCGAAGATCGACGAGGTGCTGAAGATCTGCCGCGAGGAGCTCCTGCGGGTCACCGCCGAGGGCATCTCCGAGGAGGAGATCGGCCGGGGCAAGGGGCAGATGCGCGGCGGCCTGGTGCTGGGCCTGGAGGACACCGGCTCCCGGATGTCCAGGATCGGCAAGGGCGAGCTGGTCTTCGACGAGCACCTGTCGGTGGACGAGATCCTCGCCCGGATCGACGCGGTCACCCCCGAGGAGATCACCGCCGTCGCCCGTGACGTCCTCAGCCGCCCGATGACCCTCGCGGTGATCGGGCCTTACGAGGGCAAGGACTTCAGCGCGGCCCTGACCGGCTGACCGGCTTCGAGGACACGGTCTCACGGCATCACGGACGGCCCCGGCGCTCCCGAGCGCCGGGGCCGTCCCGTGTCCTGGCCGTCCCGTGTCCTGGCCGTCCCGTGTCCTGGCCGTCCGGCGCCCGAGCCGCTCCTCCGCCGCGCCGGGCGGTGCTCGCGAAGGGGCGGGACGGCCGACGGTATAGCCTGTGGCCGTGATCAGGGTTGGAGTTCTGGGCGCGCGCGGACGCGTCGGCAGGGAAGTGTGCAAGGCCGTCGAGGCCGCCGGTGACCTGGAGCTGGTCGCCCCCCTCGACAAGGGCGACCCGATCGAGGGGCTCACCGGCTGCGACGTGGTGGTGGACTTCACCCACCCCGACGTCGTCATGGGCAACCTCGAATGGTGCATCGCCCACGGCGTCCACCCGGTGGTCGGCACCACCGGCTTCGACGCCGGGCGGCTGTCCACCGTGCGCGGCTGGCTCGACGCCAGCCCCGGTGTCAACGCGCTGATCGCCCCCAACTTCGGCATCGCGGCCGTGCTGATGATGCACTTCGCCCAGCAGGCCGCCCGCTACTTCGACTCCGTCGAGATCGTCGAGCTGCATCACCCGAACAAGGCCGACGCGCCCTCCGGCACCGCCCGCCGTACGGCGGAGCTGGTCGCCGAGGCGCGGCGCAAGGCCGGGGCCGGGCCGATGCCCGACGCCACCAGCGCCGAGCTGGAGGGCGCGCGCGGCGCCGAGGTGGACGGGGTCCGCGTCCACGCCGTACGGCTGGCCGGGCTGATCGCCCACCAGGAGGTGCTGCTGGGCGGGGACGGCGAGACCCTCACCATCCGCCACGACACCATGAACCGCTCGTCGTTCACCCCCGGCGTCCTGCTGGGCGTGCGCCGGGTGGGGGAGACGCCGGGGCTCACCGTCGGCCTGGAGCACCTGCTCGACCTCTGAGAGACCGTCCTGGGCCCGTCCGGCGGCATCCGGCGGGCCCCGAGGAGGTTCGTCCGGCGGAGCCCACCGGACGGGACGTGCCGGACACCGCGCCGTGGACCTCCACCGGTCCTCCCGTCCCGGCCGTCCGGGGGTTTCCACGCCCCGGGTCATCGGCCTCCGGCGGCTTTCCCGGCATGCCGGTCACCCGGCGAGGAAGCGCATTCCCCGGTATCCTCCGATCCCATGACAGGAGATCGACACCCGGATCCGGGCGGGGTGCGCTGGGCCGTGGCCGGGGAGCTGCCCGGGCTGGCCGCGGTGGAGACCGCCGCCGACGGGATGTTCGCCGCGGTGGGCATCACCTTCCCGCCCGACACCACGACGATCGCGGAGGCCGGCGACCCGTCGCGGGTCCTGGTGGCCGGCGCGCCACCGGTCGGCTTCGCCATGATCGGCTGGGTGGACGGCGGCGTCCACCTCGACCAGCTCGCCGTCCACCCCGATCACGGGCGGCGCGGCATCGGGGGGCGGCTGCTGGAGGCGGTCTGCGACCACGCGGCCTCGGTCGGCGCGCCGGCCGTGACGCTGACGACGTTCCGGGACGTGCCGTGGAACGCGCCCTGGTACGCCCGGCGCGGCTTCGGCGTACTGGATCCCGCGGAGTGGGGGCCGGAGATGGTCGCGCTGGTGGCGCATGAACGCGAGCTGGGCATCGAGCTCGCGCCCCGCGTGGTGATGCGCCGCCCGCTGGCCGCCTGAACCCCGGCGCACCGGCCGGACCGTGAGGATCACCGGTGGCCGCCGGGGCCGCCGGGCCGGGCCCGTACGGAGGGCCGGACCGGCTCGGCGTCCCCCGTCAGAGGGCGAGGCCGACGGTGAACAGCAGGCCGAAGGCGAGCTGGAAGCGGCCCGTCTGCTGGAGTGTGGCGATCAGGGCCGGGCCGGTTGCGCCGCGCCCGACGAACAGCACCGGGGCGATCGCCAGCGGCGCGGACAGGATGGCCAGCGCCGTGAACGGCCGCCACACCGCCATGACGAGCGCGACGGCCAGCGGCAGGACGAGGCAGAGGGTGTAGAGGACGCGGGTGCGGTGGTCGCCCAGCACCACGGCCATGGTGCGCTTGCCCGCCGGACCGTCGGTGGTGATGTCACGCAGGTTGTTGACCACCAGCATCGCGCAGGCCAGCAGACCGACCGGCACGGAGGCCGCCAGGGCGGTCCAGGAGAGCCGTTCGAGCTGGACGAACGTCGTGCCCGCCGTCGCCACCAGGCCGAAGAACACGAACACCGACAGCTCGCCGAGCGCGCGGTAGCCGTAGGGCCGCGAGCCGCCGGTGTAGAACCAGGCCGCGGCGATCGCCAGCGCGCCCACCGCCAGCAGCCACCACGCCCGGGTGACCACGACCAGCGCCAGGCCCGCCACCGCGGCGGCGGCGAAGCAGCCCAGGGCCGCGGCGAGGACCTGGCGGGGCGCCGCCGCCCCCGAGCCGACCAGGCGCATCGGCCCGACCCGCTGGTCGTCGGTGCCGCGCACGCCGTCGCTGTAGTCGTTGGAGTAGTTCACCCCGATCTGCAGGGCGAGCGCCACGAACAGGGCGAGCAGGGCGCGCCACCACACCGCCCCGCCGTCCCCGATCGCGACGCCGGTGCCGACGGCGACGGGGACGACGGCGGCGGGAAGGGTGCGCGGACGTGCTCCGGCGATCCACTGGCTCGGGGTGGCCATGGGCTGCGGGGTTCCTCTCGGGCGTTGTCACCGGCCCGCGGCCGGTCCCGGGCGCATCGCGGCCCCGGGCCGGCGCGCGCCGGCGTTCAGCTGATGTCGGTGGCCAGGCGGACCATCCGCACCGGCCGCCCCATGTTAAGGACCCGCTCGGCCCCGTCCTCACCCCACCCCGCCGATTCCAGGAACCCGAGGACCCGGTGGTTGTCGGCGAAGACCCACGTCACGATGGTGTGGTAGCCGTCGTCGCGGAGGTAGTCGACCGTCGCGTTGAGTAGGCGGCTGCCGTGCCCGCGCCGGACGTAGTCGGGGTCCACCAGGAAGCTGAGCATCTCCGCCGTGGTGTCCGGGTTCAGATCGGGGTCCTCGGCGGGGGCGTGGGAGGCCAGGCCCACCACACGCTCGGCGCCCCGCATCGCCGCGGCGGCCTCGATCCCGCCGGGGCCGAGCGCGGGGAACGCGTCGGTGTCGAGGACGACCTGCTCGACCGCCACCAGGACCCGGTGGCGGGAGGACGGCGGGCTGACGATCGCCTCGTCCCACTGGCGCCGCCACATCGCCTCGGCCGCCGCGTTGGTCATCTGCTCGAGCGGCCCCTCGGGAAGGAAGTCCCGGTAGCCGTATTTCCAGGCGCGAATCTGGGTGCTCGTCACCGCGGCGACATCATCGTGCCGAGCCACCCGCACGCCTACGTCTGCCATCTCGGCCCGCTCCTTTGCTGCCGTGCCGTCGCCTCAGGACGCGCTGCCTCGCGGTTCTCCGGCCGCGCGAGCGGGCATCAGGCGCGGTGATCCGTGAGACAGGCACCTACACCGTATCGGGGAATCCGGCTCGTAGATGACGCGATCCGGTCTCCGCCTGACGTCGTGCCCGATATGCCCGAGTCTTTGTGCGGTTGCCGCACACCCTCATGGAGCACCAGGACCGCGAGCGGTTCTTCGAGGAGTCGACGAACGCCCACTGGCAGGTGCTCTCGGTGCACACCTTCAGTCTGGACCACATCCCGGCCGCGTGCGCGGCCATCACCGCCGCCGCGATCCGCGCCAGCCCTGCGGGCGTCCCCTCCGCGACCGGCCCCAGGGCCGGTTCGCCGGCCGTCAGGACCACCCGCAGCGGGAGCCCGGCGAGCACCCGCGACGGAGGGCCGGACCGTCCGTCGCCGGGCACGTCATCGTCCGCCGGCCCGCCGGAGGCATCGGCGTCGCGGACGCCGTGGAGGTCATCGCGGTCGCGGGCGTCGCCGCGGCCGTGGGTGTCGTCACGGTCTCCGGCGTCATGGCCGCGGGCGTCGCGGTTGCGGGGGGCGTGGTTACGGCGGAGCGCCTCGCGCAGGGTCTCCCGCAGGGCGACGGCCAGCGCGAGGTCGTCGGCGGTGGCCGTGTCGGACGGCGCGGCCAGCCCGCGCCCGGCGAGCCAGGCCGCCAGCGCCGCGGGGGACGGGATCGTGTCGGCGCCGCTCTCGACGTCGTAGGTGTTCACGAAGTCGCAGACCAGGGCGGCAGGATCGTTCATCGGGGCGATCACCTCTTCGCAACCACTGTATGGCATTAGAGGGTTCTATTCCGTGCGACTCCACCATGGACGGTTCGGTGGTGTTCAGGGGAACGGGCCCCCGTACGGCGGTTCCGCGACCGGCCTCGCGGCCGTGCCCGGATCCGCCCGGGGTGGTCCCACGGGGACCCGGACCGGGCCCGGAGGCGGTCCCGGTCCGGGTCCGCCGTGGGACCCTCCAGACCCGGTTCGGAGGCGGTCCCGCCGCGATCCGGGGCCCGGGACGGCCGCGGTCCGGCCCGCCGTACGGCCGGTCAGCGGGTCTCCTCCAGCGCGGCCGCCAGCCGCCGCACCCCCTCCGACAGCTCCGCCACGTGGGCGGCGGCCGAGTGGGTCACCCGGATGCGGGGCCCGGGAGGCTCGGCCGGGTGATAGACCCGGCCGGGGCTGACCGTGACGCCCGCCCGCCGGGCCGCCTCCACCACCGCGTCCTCGTCGGTGCCGGGCGGCAGCCGTAACCACAGGTGGAGACCGCCCCGGGGCACGAGGTGGACGTCGACGGCCGGCAGGCGGACGGTGAGCTCCGTGACCAGCGCGGTCCTGCGGGCCGCCAGCTCGGCGCCCAGCGCCGCCAGGTGGCGGGGCCAGGCGGGGGAGCCGACGAGCTCCAGCGCCGTCTCCTGGAGCAGCCTGGGCACGAAGAACGACTCCACGACCTGGCTCGCCCGCAGCCGCAGCGCGGCCGGTCCGCGGGCGACGACCCCCGCGACCCGCATGCCCGCCGACAGCGGCTTGGTCAGCGAGTTGACGTGCACGACGGTGCCGTGGGGGTCCAGCGCGACCAGCGGGGGCGGGGCCGGGGAGGTCGTCAGATATCTGGCGTAGTCGTCCTCGACGACGAACGCTCCGGCGGCCCGGGCGATCGCGAGCACCTGGTGCCGCCGGTCCGGGGGCAGCGTCGCGCCGGTGGGGTTGTGCAGGGTGGGCTGGCAGTAGAAGATCCGCGCGCCCGTCACCGCGAACGCCTCCGCCAGCAGCTCCGGCCGCACCCCGTCGCGGTCCACCGGCACGGCCGTGGCCCGCAGCCCGGCCGCCCGCGCGGCGGCGAGCGCGCCGGGGTAGGTGGGCGTCTCGACGAGTACGGCCGTGCCCGGCGCGGCCAGCGCGCGGAAGGCATGGGTCAGGGCGGCCTGGCCCCCGGCGGCCACCAGGACGTCGGCCGCGGTGACGCCGCCGCCGGCCTCCCGGGCGAACCACCCGCGCAGCTCGGCCAGGCCGTTCAGCGGCGGCGTCTCCCAGACGCCGGGACGGCGCGCCGCGCGGGAGGCCGCCGCGGACAGGGCCCGTTCCGGCAGCAGCGCCGCCGGGAGATAGCCGCCGGTGAGGGGGACGACGCCCTCCGGCGGCGGGGTGAGCAGGCCGCTCACCGCGGCGTCGTCCACCACGCGGTCGCCGAGGGCCACCGTCTGCCAGGACAGGTCCGCCGCGTCGTCCGGGCGGGGAACGGCGGGGGCGACGTAGGTGCCGTTGCCGGGCCTGACGATCACCCTGCCCTCCGCGGCGAGCCGCCCCAGGGCCCGCGACACGGTCACCGGGCTCACGCCGTGGGTCCGCACCAGCTCGCGGCTCGACGGCAGCCGGTCGCCGGGGCGCATCCGGGCGGCGGTCTCCCTGATGCTGGCTGCCAGCCGGACGATACTGCTATCGTCATTCATGATGGATAAGAGTAGCGCTATTGTCCGGAATCGAGTAGCGGTGCCCCACCGTGAGGGCCCGTCGGACACGGCGTGGCGCGGCACCGTCCTCGCCGGACTCGGCGTGCTGACGTTCTCCATGTCGTTCCCGGCCACGGCGTTCGCGATGAGGGGCTTCGACCCCTACCTCGTGGCCGCCGGCCGGGCCGCCCTCGCCGCCGCCGCGGCGCTGGTCTTCCTCCTCGCCACCCGGACGCCCCTGCTGCCGCCCCGCCGCCTGCTCGGCCCCTACCTGCTCATCGCGGCCGGCGTCGTGGTCGGCTTCCCCCTCTTCAGCGGGCTGGCGCTCGCCGCCGGGGCGAGCACCTCCCACGCCGCGGTGGTCATTGGGCTGCTGCCCGCGGCCACCGCCGCCTGCGCCGCCGTACGGGGCGGGGAGCGGCCCCGGCCGCTCTTCTGGGCGACGTGCGCCCTGGGCGCCGCGGCGATCACCGCCTTCACCCTCAGCCGGGGCGGCGGCCACGTCACCGGAGCCGACCTGCTGCTCGTCGGCGCGCTCGTGTCGGCCGCCGTCGGCTACACCGAGGGCGGCCGGCTCGCCCGGGAGATCCCCGGCTCACACGTCATCTCCCACGCCCTCGTCATCGCCGTGCCCCTCACCGTCCCGGTGACCGTCGCACTGGCACTGACGACGGAATCGCGGCCGGACGCGGTGTCGCTCGCGGGGTTCGCCTACGTCGGCCTGTTCTCCATGTTCCTCGGCTTCATCCCCTGGTACGCCGGCCTGGCCGCGGGCGGGATCGCCCGCGCCGGCCAGACCCAGCTCGCCCAGCCGCTGCTGACGCTGGTGTGGGCCTGGCTCCTGATGGGCGAGCGGTTCGGGCCGGTCACGGTCGTGGCCGCCGTCGCGGTGCTCGCGTGTGTCGCCGCCTCCCAACGGGCACGCTCTTGAAAGATTGTGACATCCGGGCGCAGGATGTGAGCTGTGCCTGTCACAACCGGGCGGCCGAAGGGGTGGCATCATGGCGGACCTGACGGTTCCCGAGGGTGGGTTCTGGCCCGCCCCCGCGGTTCCCCAACCGAACATCTACCCGATGGAATGGCGGGTGGAGACCGAGAAGCTGGCGGCCATCTACGAGAAGTCCAAGCGCATGGTCTGGAACCCCGCCGACCTGCCCTGGGACGACCTCGACCCGGCCGCCTTCACGACCGAGCAGCGCCTCGGGATCATGTACTGGTTCTCCGTGCTGGCCAACTTCGACGCCTCCGGCCCGGCGGTCTTCGCCCGCGCCACCATCCAGGCGTTCGAGAAGCACGAGGAGGACCCGGTCCGCAAGTGCTTCTTCTCGATCACCCGTGACGAGATGAACCACGAGGAGTGCTGCCAGCGCACCATCGCCAGGCTCTGGCCGGGCGGCCCGCTCGACTGGACCCCCGTCACCGACCTGGAGAAGGCCGCCCACAACAACATCGGCTGGCTCTACCACAACGGCGGCCGCTACTGGACCGGCTACAACAGCGCCGTCGGCAAGTACACCCTGCCGGTGCTGTTCACCAGCTTCATGATGGGAGAGATGGCGGCCTCCACCCTCTTCCGCGGCATGGCGAGCGGCACCCGCCACCCGGTCTTCAGCGAGATGTTCCACCGCATCGGCCGCGACGAGTCCCGCCACCTGCAGATCTGCATGACCATCCTCGACAACGAGTGGCCCGGGCTCACCGACGACACCCGCACGCTGATCACCCGGCAGCTCCGGGCGGGGTTCGTGTTCCTTTCCATGATCCTGTGGGAGCCGCCGGACGGCTTCTGGGAGCTGCCGCCGTACTTCCTGGCCAACCACCGCGTCCTGATGGACCACGCGCGCGACGCGGGCCTGGGCGTGCTCTCCTACGAGGAGCAGGCCGACAACTGGCGGGTGGCGATGGCCAAGATCCGGGCCATCGTGCAGCGCTGGGGCATCGAGTTCCCCGCGATCCCCGAGCTCGACATCGACGGCGTCGAGGTCGGCTTCCTCGACCCGGACGACATCATCCCGGTGTTCTGACCGGGTGCGGGCGCTCGGTGCCGGGGTGCTCGTGCCCCGACGCCCGCTGCCGGTGGGTCGTGGGTCGCCGACGCGCGCCGGACGGCGGGGCCGGAGGATCAGAGGTCAGAGGTGGAACCAGTGGATCCGCCGGCAGACCGAGCACACAAAGCAGGTCGCGTCACGGTTGGCCCAGTCGAGGTTCATGAAGCTCATGCCCGTGGTCTGCAGCTTCCAGGCATGTTGCTCGAACCGGTCGTTGTCACAGGTGTCGCAGGTCAGATGACGGTCGCCGGGAAGGGTGACGGTCCGGGGTTCATCGCTCATATCCCGATGCTGGCGCGCGGAGCGGTCACGCGCGCGGACGGGCGGGTTACGGTCCCCTTCGTCGGGATTTGCGGTTATGCCGATATCGAGGATGGTACGTGCTCTCCGCAGGAGAGCGGAGCCGTGCTCCCCGCCGGAGGGTGGCGGGCGAGCGGGACCGGGGGACGTCAGCCGCTGACGCCTTCGAGCCTGCCGACGACGCGGGCGAGGAGATCGCGGATCTCGACCTGCCCGGCCTTCAGCTCGGCGATGTCGCCGACCGCGCGGTTGAGCTTCAGCTCCATGGCGGTCTGACCCTTCTTGATGGACGTGATGTCG
>NZ_JBEZNH010000001.1:71480-71559 GCF_040653115.1 Streptosporangium sp. NPDC048047
TCGCTTCGCATCTCCTTCTGCTCGTCTTTGATGGACGTGATGTCGCTTCGCATCTCCTTCTGCTCGTCTTTGATGGACG
>NZ_JBEZNH010000001.1:71652-178328 GCF_040653115.1 Streptosporangium sp. NPDC048047
ATGGACGTGATGTCGCTTCGCATCTCCTTCTGCTCGTCTTTGATGGACGTGATGTCGCTTCGCATCTGCTTCTGCTCGTCTTTGATGGACGTGATGTCGCTTCGCATCTGCTTCTGCTCGTCTTTGATGGAGACGATGTCGGATCTGATCGCTGTGATGTCACCCCTGATCTCGGTGATGTCGGATCTGATCTCTTTGATGTCGGTCTCCACCGCGGAGACGCGTTCCTCGACGTACGGCATGCGGTCAGGATAGGCCGGACAGGCCGGTCAAGGAGCGGAAACGGGTACGGGAGCCGCGGGCGGGTCCGCCGCGCGTGCATGACGCCACGAAGGACTCAGGCGACGGCGTAGCCGGCGACGGACGGCCAGCGTACGGTCAGCACCACCGACTCCTCCTCGGCGTACCAGGAGTGGTCCACGCCCTGCCCCCACACCACGTAGTCGCCTCGCTCGGCCAGCACCACGCTGCGTCCCGGCAGCTCCACCCGGAACCGGCCGCTGATCAGCACCAGCAGCGCGGTGCGCTTCTCGCCCCGCACCCATTCCGCCCGCTCGTCACCGCGCGGGTGCACGCCCCACTTGATCTCCACGTCCTCGCTGTGCCGTACGTCGCCGACCGGCTTGAAGTGCCCGAGCAGCCAGCCGCGGTCACCGGGGGCGTCCACGCCGGCATTGCCCACGTACACGTTCTCCGTCATGGGCGGCGACGCTAGCACGCCGCCCCGCCGGGGCGGCCGCGGCGGCCGTACGGTGGGGAGATCCGTACGGCGGGCCGCGGGGGCCCTGTTCCACGAGCCGTCGCCCCCTCCACAATGGGGGGCCGGAACACCGGCCGCCGCCCCACCCGGGACGGGAGGGGATGCCGGCGCGAGGGAAGGACATGGCATGAGCGGTGGGCCCGCGGTCGGAGACGTGGTCGAGGACTTCGAACTCCCCGACGAGACCGGTACGGCGCGGCGGCTCAGCGACCTGCTGGAGAAGGGGCCGGTGGTGCTGTTCTTCTACCCGGCGGCCATGACCTCCGGCTGCACGGCCGAGAGCTGCCACTTCCGCGACCTGGCCGGTGACTTCGCCGCGCTGGGGGCCCATCCGGTCGGGATCAGCCGCGACGGCGTCGCCCGGCAGAAGAGGTTCACCGACACCTACGGGCTTGGCTTCCCCCTGCTGTCCGACCCCGACGGCGTCGTCGCCCGCGCGCTGGGCGCCCGCCGCGCCTTCGCGGCCGGGCCGTTCCTGACCCGCCGGATGACCTTCGTCATCGACACGGACCGCCGCGTGCTGGAGGTCGTGCACAGCGAGACGAACATGCGCGCCCACGCCGACCGCGCCCTCGCGGCCCTGCGCTCACGCACCGGCGCGTGATCTCGCGGGTGAATCCGGTAGCGCTGGTCCCGGCCTGGGAACGCTGAGGGTGAGAAGGTCCTTCATCGGAGAGACCCGCGGGAGGCGACATGGTCACCCTGGGATTGCTCACCCTACTGGAAGTCAAGCCGGGCAAGGAGGAGGCGGCGGAGAGCTTCCTGACCGAGGCACTCCAGCTCGTCGAGAAGGAGCCGGGGACCACGGACTGGTTCGCCATGCGCCTGGGCTCCACCCTGTACGCGATCTTCGGCGCGTTCCCCGACGAGGAGGCCCGCACCGCCCACATGTCGGGTGAGCTGATCCGGGCACTGTCGGAGCAGGCCCCGGACCTCTTCGAGAAGGCCCCGGCGATCAACCCGTTCGACGTCATCGCCGCCAAGTCGCCGGGATAGCCCACAGAGAGCGGAACTCCGGAGTCTCCGGGGTCAGCGCCCGGCCGCCGCGCCGGGCCACTTCTCCTCGGGGGAGACATACGTGCCGCGATGGGAGACGGTGAAGACCCATCCCTGCTCGCGGAGGTGCGCCACGGCGTTCCGGACGGTGGCCTTGGCGACCCCGTACTGCGCCATGAGCGCCTTCTCGCTGGGGATGGCGCGGTTCGGCGGGAAGTCGCCCCGCCGGATGCGGTCGGCGACCTCTTCGGCTATCCGCTGGTAACGGGGCGTCCTGCGGGGCGCGCGCGGCACGTCGGGCTCGCCGGCGAAGGTGCCTTCCCCCTGGACCGTGTGGACGAGCCCCTGCTCGCGTAGTTCCTGCGCGACACGCCGCGCGGTCGTACGGGCGATGCCGTACTCGCTTTCCAGTTCGGCCTCGCTGGGCACGGCTTCGCCGGGGATGATCTCCCCGCCCAGGATCCGCTCGCGGATCACCTCGGCGATCTGCCTGTAGAGCGGTATGGGGCCGTCTCGATCGAGCACGACCGAACTTTAGACGGGGAAGGACGTCCGTACATACCGAATGCGGTGATCGGCGGAGGTTAGGGTCGGCGCCCCGATATGAGGGAGCGGACGGCACCGGGACGGCCGGATCATTCGGCGGGCCACTTCTCCTGCGGGGAGACGAAGCTTCCGCGCTGCGGCACGGTGTAGATCCACCCCTGTTCGCGGAGGAGGGCGACGGCACGGCGTGCGGTCTCCCGCGCCACGTCGTACTCCTGGGTCAGGGTCGTCTCACTGGGGATGGGGCGACGTGGCCGGATGGCACCGCTGCGGATGCGTTCGATCACGTCTTCCGCGATCTGCCGGTACATCGGCGTCTTCCTCGGCTGCCGGGTCCCCTCGCTGGGCGGCCCTACGAAAGTGCCTTCGCCTTGGACGGTGTAGACGAGTCCTTCCTCGCGCAGCATTTGGACCGCTCGCCTGGCGGTCGTCCTTGCGACGCCGAACTCTTTCCTGATATCGGCCTCGCTGGCGACCGGTTGCCCAGCGGGCATTCTCTCCTCGGTGATCCGGCTTCGGATGATCTCTGCGATCTGGAGGTAGAGATGGGTGTCTCCATCATGATCGAGCACAGTCAGAAGGTAGACGAACAAGCACGAGCCCTGCCATAACGGCACACCTGAATAGGCGGGAATCGACGTGCGTTGACGTAAGAAGACAACTAGACGTATGATCACGGCATGGTCAGGGGGCGGAGCAATGCTCGTGTGAGGGTCGGTCCTCCGGGGGAGCGGCATCACAGCTCTCATCCAGGGTTGTTGCAGTCGGCTCATCAGCTGGTCGGCTGGCGGCCGGAGAGGCCGAGGACCTCGCGGGTGCGGGTGAAGGAGCACACCTGCGACTGCCAGGCCACGTTCTACGAGCTGTGTCAGGCGGGAGGGCTGATGTTCGTACGGCGGACGGAGCGGCGGAACGGCGTGACGGTCGTCCACGAGTCACCGTGGGAGATCGCGAGCCGGACGCAGGAGCTCTGGCGCCGCCTGCTGACCGGCGCCGCGCGGTGACGGCAGAAAGTCGCGCGGTGACGGCAGAAAAGCGTGCCCGGCGGCGGGGTGTGGAAGGGGTCCCCCGCCGCCGGGCATACCAACCACCCGTCTCATGGGGGGCTATGACGCCTGAGGCGGGAGGCGGTCCCGCATCGGTGGAGGGCCGATGCGGGGCCACAAGGATCCCCGGCGGGCGACCCCATGCCGCCCGCCGGGCCCCGGTCGTCCGGCGAGCCGCTTCCCACGCTCCATCGGCTCGCCGGGGCCGGTTCTGTTCCGCGGGTTCCCGCCGTGGCGAGGATCGGCCGGACGTGTCTCACAACGTTGTGAGGAGGCGTCCGGCCGGCCACGGCGGGGGAGGGGTCCGCGGACGGGGCCGGGGCGGGGCGCCGTGCCGTCCGGGTGGCACGGCGCCCTCGCCCCGAACCGCATCGGAGAGACCGTCAGAACGCGCCGTCGAGGCCGACACGGCGCCAGGCGGCGTCGGTGACGATCACGTGGTCCAGAAAGCGGAGGCCGACGGTCTCGGCCGCCTCGTGCAGGCGCGCGGTGAGCTCCAGGTCGTCAGGGCTGGCGTCGAGGGAGCCGCCGGGGTGGTTGTGGGCGAGGCCGAAGGAGACGCCGCCCGAGGTCAGGACCGTGCTGACGATCTCGCGGACGGACACCGGGACGTGGTCTCCACCGCCCTCGCTGACGACCGCCCGGCGGGTCACCGCGCCCCCGGCGTCACAGACCACGACGACCACGCGCTCACGGCCGAGGCCGCGCAGCAGCGGGGCGGCGACCGAGGCGAGGTCTCCCGAGCAGGTGATCCGCCGCCGTTCCGGCTCCGACTGCGCCTGGCGCACCAGGTGGAAGGCGGCGATCACCCGGGCGGCCTTGGCGGGGCCGATGCCGGGGACGGACATCAGGCGGTGGGCGTCGGAGCGGGCCAGGCCGCGCAGGTCGCCGCAGTGCGCGATCAGATGGGAGGCGAGCTCCACCGCGTTGGTGCCCCGGCTCCCCGAGCCGATCAGCAGGGCGAGCAGCTCCCGGTCGGCCAGCGCGGTCGCGCCGTTCGACAGGAGCCGCTCGCGGGGCTGGTCGCTGGGGGGCATGTCCTTGACGCGCACGCGAGGCACCTCCGGCTCGGGAAACCAGGTCGGTTGTACCAGGGGCCGCCGACATTCCGGCGCGGTCGCGGTGAGGATCACGGAAGCCGCGGGATCCCGCGGCCCCACCGCGTCGGGAGCCCGGTTTCGGCGTACGGGATCACACGACGGCCCGTACGCCCGTACGGCCCGCGGAGCGAACCTAGGACTGGACCGGGTGGGTGTAGATCAGGCGGAAGCGGTCGCCCGGGATGACGATGTCGCTGGTCTCGACCGGGCGGTCGCCGGCCCAGTGGGTGCGCTCCACGTGCAGGACGTGGACGCCCGCGGACAGGGCGAGCGTGTCGCTCTCGGCGGGCTGGGGAACGCGCGTGCGGACCTGCTCCACTATCTCGGTGACCTTGATGCCGAGGGCGGCGAGGCGGGCGGCCGGTCCGCGGTGATGCTCGTCAGGACCGGGCCCGAAGCCGGGACCGAGGCCGGGAACGGGACCGGAGCCGGGACCGGAGCCGAGGCCGGGACCCGGAACGGGTTCGCCGAGCCCGGCGGGCTCGTAGGAGGTGGAGAGCTGGATCGGCCTGCCGTCGCCGCGGAAGACGTAGTGGGTGCGGGTCACCGGGGCGTAGCCGCCCAGGCGCAGCCGCTGGGCGATGTCGGGGGTGGCCGTGGCCGGCTCGGACCGGCGGTCGCAGGTGACGCGCACGTCGTCGGGGCCGGCGTCGGCGGCGAAGGGGACGTGATGGTCGTGGAGGCGCCAGCGGTGCAGGGGCAGCAGCACCGGTTGTGCCCGCACGTAGTGGCCGGAGCCGACGCGGCCGACGATCAGGCCCTCGGCCGCGAGCACGCGCAGCGCGTGCCGGGCGGCGGTCTCGCCCACGCCGTACTTGCGGGTGAGCTGGGCGCGGGAGGGGACGGGCGCGCCGGGGAGCAGGGAGCCGTCGACGATCTGACGGCGGATGTCGGCGACGACGCGCAGGTAGACAGGATCGGAGGTTGCCACGATGTCCATCCCAGGGGTCGGCGGGCGTCGCCTCATCCTGTCGTATCCGCGACGACACGGAGGGTGATCGCCGCTGTTTGGAGCTCCAACTTTGCCCACGCCGAAAGCGCCAGAAAATATCTCAGAGACCGTGTAACGCCCGGGTAAGCGGCCCCGATTCAACGGAAGAGACCGTCGATGTGTGTACCCCCGAGCACATATCGGCGGTCTCTCGCTTGCTCGGTGAGCATCGGCGCCCGGTCGTCGGCCCCGTATGGCATTTTTTGCTTATTTTTGGCAGCAAGAGTTGAGAAACCGGGTGGGTATGGCCTCTCCTGACCGCCGCCCCGGAGAGGCGTCGAGTAGTGTGGGGTGTGCCCCGGGAGCCGAGGGGGAAGACGGCCCGGGAACGGGAACGGCCCGCTCCGGCGGTCGCCGCGCCCGTGCCCGTCGCCTGCGGCGGGGCACCGTGGGCAGATCCGTCCTCACCGGCCCGTCCTCGCGAGTAGCGCGGACGGGGTGGCGGGGTCAACCGTTTTAAGGGAGTCCGGGTACCGTTCGGTCTATGACAGCGCCGACGACAACCTCCGACGCGCCCTTCGGGCGCATGCTGACCGCGATGGTCACGCCGTTCGCCGAGGACGGCTCGGTCGACTACGAAGGGGTCCGGCGCCTGGCCGCCTATCTGGTGGACGAGCAGCGCAACGACGGTCTCGTCGTGAGCGGCACCACGGGTGAGTCGCCCACGACCTCCGACGAGGAGAAGGAGCGTCTCCTGCGCGCCGTCGTCGAGACGGTCGGCGACCGCGCCGTGGTCGTCGCCGGAGCGGGCAGCAACGACACCCGTCACAGCGTCGAGCTGGCCAGGGCCGCCGAGCGGGCGGGGGCGCACGGCCTGCTGGTGGTCACCCCGTACTACAGCAAGCCGCCGCAGGAGGGGCTCTACCGCCACTTCACCGCCGTCGCCGACGCCACCGGCCTGCCGGTCATGCTGTACGACATCCCGGGACGCGCCGGCGTGCCGATCGCGACCGAGACCCTCCTGCGGCTGGCCGCCCACGAGCGGATCGTCGCGGTCAAGGACGCCAAGGCCGACCTGTTCGCCGCCTCGCAGGTGATGGCCGGGACGGACCTGGTGTTCTACTCGGGTGACGACGCGCTCAACCTGCCGTGGCTGTCGGTCGGCGCCGCGGGCTGCGTCAGCGTGGTGGGGCACGTGGTGGGCGCGGACATCGCCGCCATGATGGAGCGGTACCGCGCGGGCGACGTCTCGGGCGCGCTCGCCGTACACCGCAGGCTGCTCCCGGTCGTCTCCGGGATCATGACGCAGGCCGGTGGGGCGATCATGGCGAAGGCGGCGCTGGCCCTGCTGGGCCGCCCGGCCGGAGCGGTGCGGCCGCCTCTGGCGGAGGCCTCGGAGCCGCAGCTCGCGCGGCTCCGAGAAGACTTGATCGCGGGCGGCGTGAAGCTGCCCGACGGGATCGCATGAGAAGGAAACGTGGCGGCCGCAGGTGGCCGCAGTGGGGAGGAATGGAAGTTTGAGCCTCAGAGAACGCAGGGAACGCGAGGAGCGCCGGGAGCACGGCGCCCGGTCGAGGTCCGCGGCGCGCGGGGAAGGGGTGACCGGATGAGCCATCCGCACCCGGATCTCGGGACACCGCCGCCGCTCGCCGAGGGCGGGCTGCGCATCGTCGCGCTGGGCGGCCTCGGGGAGATCGGCCGCAACATGGCGGTCTTCGAGTACGACGGGCGCCTGCTGATCGTCGACTGCGGGGTGCTGTTCCCCGAGCCCGAGCAGCCCGGCATCGACCTGATCCTTCCCGACTTCGAGTACATCCGCGACCGGATGGACGACGTCGAGGCGCTGGTGCTGACCCATGGCCACGAGGACCACATCGGCGCGGTGCCGTACCTGCTGCGCGAGCGGCGTGACATCCCGATCGTGGGGTCGAGGCTGACGCTGGCGCTGGTGGAGGCCAAGCTCACCGAGCACCGCATCCAGCCGTCCAAGGTCGAGGTCGTCGAGGGCGAGCGGCACCGGTTCGGACCGTTCGAGACCGAGTTCTTCGCGGTCAACCACTCGATCCCGGACGCGCTCGCCGTCGCGATCAGGACGCCGGCCGGGCTGGTGCTGCACACCGGCGACTTCCGGATGGACCAGCTGCCGATGGACGGCCGCCTGACCGACCTGGGAGGTTTCGCCAGGCTCGGGGCCGAGGGCGTGGACCTGCTGATGTCCGACTCGACCAACGCCGAGGTGCCGGGGTTCGTCACGAGTGAGCGGGAGATCGCGCCGGTCATCGACGAGGTGATCCGCACCGCGCAGAAGCGGGTGATCGTGGCGAGCTTCGCCTCCCACGTGCACCGGGTCCAGCAGGTGATGGACGCCGCGGCCAACCACGGCCGCAAGGTCGCGCTGGTCGGCCGCTCGATGATCCGCAACATGGGCATCGCCCGCGACCTGGGCTATCTGAAGGTGCCGCCGGAGCTGATCATCGACTCCAGGGACGTCGAGGCCCTCCCTCCGGAGGACCTGGTGCTGATCTGCACCGGCTCCCAGGGCGAGCCGATGGCCGCGCTGTCGCGCATGGCCAACCGCGACCACCCGATCCGGATCGCCGATGGCGACACCGTGCTGATGGCGTCCTCACTGGTGCCGGGCAACGAGACCGCCGTCAACAAGGTGATCAACGGCCTGACCCGGTGGGGCGCCCGCGTTGTGCACAAGGGCAACGCGAAGGTGCACGTCTCCGGGCACGCCGCCGCCGGTGAGCTGCTGTACCTGCTCAACGTGACCCGGCCGTCCAACTTCATGCCGGTGCACGGCGAGTGGCGGCACATGCGGGCGCACGCCGAGCTGGCCGCGCTGACCGGGGTGCCGCGCGACCACATCGTGATCGCCGAGGACGGCGTCGTGGTGGACCTCGTCGACGGCCGCGCCCGGCTCGCCGGTGCGGTCTCCGCCGGGTACGTCTACGTGGACGGCACCTCGGTGGGCGACGTCACCGACTTCGCGCTGAAGGACCGGCGGATCCTGGGCGAGGAGGGCTTCGTCTCCATCATCATCGTCGTCGACTCCGCCACCGGCAAGCTGGCCGGCGGCCCGGAGATCCACGCCCGGGGATCCGGCATCGACCCGGACGCGTTCGACGAGATCCTGCCCCACATCGAGCGGGCGCTGGAGAGCAACGCGGCCGACGGAGTGGCCGACGCCCAGCAGATCCGCCGGGTGGTCCGCAGGACCGTCGGCCGGTGGGTGAGCGACACCTACCGCCGCCGCCCGATGATCGTCCCCGTGATCATCGAGGTCTGACGGGCCCGTTCCCGCGTTCCGGAGGGGTTCCCGCCGTACGGCGGGAACCCCTTTTCGCCGGGCCGTGAGGCTGTGAGGGCACGCGGTACGAGGGCATGCCCCCGAAGGGGCTACGGGGCCACGGTGTCCTGAACGCCGGTCCGGGTGGCGAGCCGCTCGCGCAGCCGGGTCAGGCGGGCGATCTCCTCGTCGAGCGCCGCGAGCCGTCGCCCGACGACCCCCCTGCCCTCGGCGCACCCGGGGGCGTCGTACGGCGGGCTGTCGCCCTCCAGCAGGTGCAGGCGATCGGCGCGGCTCCGCACGTCCTCGACGGTCAGCCCGAGGGACAGCAGCTCGCGGACGATCCGTATCCGGGCCACCTCGCGGGGGCCGTACTCCCGCTGCCCGGACGCCGTGCGCGGCGGCGGGGGCAGCAGCCCCCGCTGCTCGTAGAAGCGCAGCGCGCGCGGGGTGGTCCCCGCCGCGGCCGCCGCGTCGCCGATCCTCATCAGCCCTCCGGTACCCGGGTCCTCGTGTTCCGCGGCCCCGCCCGGCGGGGCCTAGAGTTCCACGATAACGGTGCCGAGGTGCCGGCCGTGGAACACCTCGTGCAGCGCCCGCGGGGCGTTCTCGATGCCGCGGACCCGCACGTGCGGGAAGGTGAGATCCCCGGAGCGCAGCCAGTCGCCGAAGCGCTCGTTCCACCGCGGGAGTCCGTCGGGGTCGTCCGGGCCGTCCGTGCCGCCGAAGCCGCGGATCGTGACCTGCCTGAGGATGAGCCGGTAGGAGTCCAGCTCGACCGGCGCCTCGGTGCCGGAACCGTGCGGCGACAGCTGGCCGGACAGCGCGCCGACCAGGACGAACCGCGCCCCGGGCCGGGCCGCCGCCACCGCGGCCCGCAGCTGCTCGCCGCCGACGTTGTCCAGCAGCACGTCGACGCCGTCGGGCGCGACCCGCGCGAGCTGCTCGCCGATCGGGCCCGCGCCGCGGACCACGGCCGCGTCGTAACCGAGCTCGGAGACCAGCCGCGCGGCCTTCTCCGGCGAGCCGGTGCTGCCGATCACCCGGCCCGCGCCGAGCAGCCGGGCGATCTGCCCGGCCATCGAGCCGACCGCCCCGCCGCCGCCCGAGACGAAGACCGTGTCGCCGGGCCGGATCTCGGCGTCCCTGGTCAGCGCGGTGTAGGCCAGCCGGCCATGCGCCAGGTGGGCGGCCGGATCGGGCAGGGAACCGTCCAGCGGGGTGCAGCCTGTGACGTCAACGGCCGCGTACTCGCGCCACCCGAGCCAGTGCGAGACCAGGTCGCCGGGGCGCAGCCCGCTGCCCTCGGGGGCCGAGACGACCTCGCCGACGGCCGCCCCGAACAGGGTGTCGCCGGGGCGCAGCGGCGGGAACGGCGCACCGTCCACGCCCCCGCCGATGAGGGTGCGCAGCGCGGCGAACACGTGGAAGAAGCGGTTCCTGACCAGGGCCTGGCCGTCCCCGGGCGTCGGCAGTGGGGTCTCGGCGATCTCGAAGTGCTCCGGGCCCGGCAGGCCGTCGGGCAGGGCGGCCAGCCGGACTTCGCGGGAGACGCGCGGCGGAGTGGGCATGCGATGTTCCTCTGTGGAGTGGGGGAATGCGGAAGGCCGGGGGGTGTGCGGCGTCGCGACGTTAACCCCTGACCCGCGCGTCAGGGGCAAGCCCGCCAGGGGCTGCGCCGTACGCTCGACATGTTCTATGTAACAGGCTTTAATTCCATGTAATAGAACAGATCTGAGGAACCAGAGAACATGGAGGGTCGATGGAGGTACGGCACGCCACGGCGCCCGACCAGATCCCCGGCGCGACCACCGAGTGGCTGCGCCGCCGTTTCCTGGCCGAGCAGCTCTTCGTGCCCGGAGAGGTCCGCCTGGTCCACTCCCATCACGACCGCCTCGTCGTCGGCGGCGCGATGCCTGGTGACGGGCCGCTGGAGCTGCCCTGCCCCGACGGGCTGCGGGCCGGATACTTCCTGGAGCGCCGTGAACTGGGCGTGGTCAACGTGGGCGAGGCGGGCACGGTGACGGTGGACGGCACGCCGTACGGGCTGGCCGCGAAGGAGTGCCTGTACGCCGGGATGGGAACGCGGGAGGTGACGTTCGAGGGAGGTCCGTTCTATCTCGTCTCCACCCCCGCGCACGCCGCTTTCCCCACGGCGAAGGCCACTCTGGAGGACGCCGAGCCCGTACGGCTGGGCGCCCCCGAGGGCTCCAACGAGCGCACCATCCACAAGTACATCCATGCCAAGGGCATCCAGAGCTGCCAGCTCGTGCTGGGCGTGACCGTGCTCGCGCCCGGCAGCATGTGGAACACCATGCCCTGCCACACCCACGAGCGCAGGACCGAGGTCTACCTCTACTTCGACCTGCCCGCCGACCAGCGGGTGATCCACCTGATGGGACGCCCCGACGAGACCCGCAACCTCGTGGTCGCCGACCGCCAGGCGGTGATCTCTCCGCCCTGGTCGGTGCACTGCGGCTTCGGCACGCACAGCTACTCCTTCGTCTGGGCGATGGGCGGGGAGAACCAGGCGTACGAGGACGTGGAGCAGGTCGCGATCGGCGAGATGCGCTGATGTTCTCGCTGGAGGGCAGGACCGCGCTCGTCACCGGCGCCCGGACCGGGATCGGCCGGGCGGTCGCGGTGGGCCTGGCCGCCGCCGGCGCCGACCTGGTGCTGCACGGGCGCGACGACGACCTGGACGAGGTCGAGGCCGAGGTCCGCGAAACCGGCCGCCGGGCGACGCGCTGGGTCCTCGACCTGTCCGACCCCGGGCGGATCCCGGCGGCGGCCGAACGGCTCGGTCCGGTCGACGTGCTGGTCAACAACGCCGGGATCATCCGCCGGGCTCCGGCGGACCGGCACTCCTACGCCGACTTCCGTGACGTGCTCGACGTCAACCTCGACGCGGTCTTCCTGCTCAGCCGGGCGGTCGGCGCGGGGATGCTGGCCCGGCGCTCGGGGAAGATCATCATGATCGCCTCGATGCTGTCGTTCCAGGGCGGCGTCAACGTCCCCGGCTACACGGCGTCCAAGCACGCCGTCGCCGGGCTGACCCGGGCGCTGGCCTGCGAGTGGGCCGCCTCCGGTGTGCAGGTCAACGCGATCGCCCCCGGCTACATCGCGACGGAGAACACCCGGCGGCTGCGTGAGGACCCGGTGCGGGAGGCCGAGATCGCCGGGCGCATCCCGGCGGGCCGCTGGGGCACGCCGGAGGACCTCGTGGGCGCCGCGGTCTTCCTCGCCTCCTCCGCGTCCGACTACGTCAACGGCCATCTGCTGGCGGTGGACGGGGGCTGGTTGGCACGCTGACCAGTAGGCTCGCAGCGTGGTCAGGGAAGGCAGCTCTATTGACAAGGCGCTGGCGGTGCTGGAGGCGATCGCCGAGCACCACCGCGTGACCGACATCGCCGCGGTGACGGGTGTGTCGAAGTCGACGGTCCACCGGATCCTCCAGTCGCTCGTCGAATGGGGCTTCGCGCGGTCCGACGGTTCCGGGGGCTACGAGCCCGGCCCCCGGATCCTCACCCTGGCGGGCCGGGTCATGAACCGCTTCGACCCGGCCCGCCAGGCGTCCGGGGCGCTGCGGGCGCTGCACGAGCGCACCGGATACACCACGCACTTCGCCGTCCGCAACGGGGACGAGGCGGTCTACGTCGACAAGCTGGAGGGCCGCCGGCCGTACCAGATGCCCTCGCGGATCGGCATGAGCCTGTTCCTGCACTGCACCGCCATCGGCAAGGCCGTCCTGGCGCAGCTGCCCGAGGGGGAGGTGCGGGAGATCTGCGCCCGCGCGGGGCTGCCGGGGCGGACGCCCCGCACCCTGGTGACCGCGGACGACCTGGTGGCCCACCTCGCGATGGTCCGCGCCCGCGGGTACGCCCTGGACGACGAGGAGAACCACCCCGGCGTGCTGTGCGTCGGCGCCCCGGTCTTCGACCACACGGGCCAGGTGCTCGGCGGCATCTCCATCTCCGCCCTCGCGATGGACCTCGGCCGTGAGGAGATCGAGCGGCTCGCCCCCGAGGTGGTGAGCGCCGCCCGGGAGGTCTCGCAGGCGCTCGGCGCCCCCGACCCGCTCCGGGCCGGCTGACCGCTTTCCCGCTCCGTGCGGCGGACCCCGTCCCGGCGGGTGCGTCTCACCGGGTCCCCGTCCCGCCGGTACGGCGGCGCGGTGCGCTCCCACGACTCCATCTTGTTTCATGTAGCGGGATGTGTTCTCATGTAACGAAATAAATGTGGAGTGGAGGTTCAGCATGCCGAACATCACCGTCGAACTGCTCTCCGGCCGTACCCTCGACCAGCGCAGGGAATTCGTCAGCGCGGTGACCCGGTCCGCCGTGGACATCCTCAAGGTCCGCCCGGAGGCGGTGCGCATCGTCTTCACGGAGATCGAGAAGTCCGACGTCGCCAACGGCGGTGTCCTGGAGTCCGACAGGTAGGCGCGGACGGGGGCCCGCCGCCGCCCGGACGCACCGGGCGGCGGCGGGCCGCTCCCTTCCGCGTGGCGGTCCGCCCGGCCTCCGGCGCCGGACCGGTCCGTCCGGTTCCCGGGGCGGGGGAGGGCCCCCTCCCGGGTGGCGGTCAGACGCTCGCGGCGGCCGTCCGCTCCGGCTCGGCGTCGTCGTCCAGGGAGTCGACCAGGGCGTCGCGGTCGGCCCGGTTCTCCGGCTTCAGCAACCCGACCGCCACGTAGAGGACCAGCGAGGTGACCAGGGGCACCCCGACCACCATCGCGGTGTCCTTGGACTCCAGGATCCACTTGACGTACGCCCAGACGCCCAGGCCCGCCGCCCAGGAGACGATCGCCGCGGTGGGGCCGCTCCGCCTGAACCAGGGGAGCATGCCCAGCATCAGCGGGATGGAGATCGGCCCCATCGTGGCCGCGACCAGGTCCACGACGATCTTCAGCACCACGCCCTCGCCCTGGGTCGCGATCGCGATCGTCATGCTGATCAGCACGAAGGTGAACGTCGTCACCCGGGCGAAGGTCAGCTCGGCCCGCGCCGACAGGTCGCGCACCCTGCGGACGATCGCCGGGGCGATGTCCCTGGTGATCACGGAGGAGATCACGTTGGCGTCGGAGGCGACCATGGCCATGGTGTGCGAGAAGAAGCCGGCGAGCACCAGGCCGATCACGCCCTGCGGCAGCAGGGTCTGGGCCAGCCGTACGTAGGCCTCCTCGGGGTTGGCCAGACCCGGCACGATGAGGGGCGCCGCGAACATCGGGACGAACAGCACCAGCGGCCAGACGAGCCACAGCGCGCTGGACAGCAGCGCCGACCGCCTGGCCGCCGAGCCCGAGGGTGAGGCCATGTAGCGCTGGGCCAGGTTCCACATGCCGCCGTTGTACTCGAAGGTCTTGATGAACAGCAGGGCGAGGAAGAACGTCGTGGTGTACGGCCCGGCGAACGGGTCGCCGTGTCCCGGGGGCAGTTTGTCCCACATCGTCCACAGGGTCGACACGCCGTCCAGGTGGCTCATGATCGCGACGAACATGGCGACGCCCGCGAAGCCCTGGATGACGAACTGCCCGAAGTCGGTCAGCACGTCGGCCCACAGGCCGCCGGCGGTGATGTAGACGAGGGTGACGACGCCGGTGATCGTGATGCCCCAGAAGATCGGCATCCCGGTGAAGCCCCGGAGCAGGATGGCGATCGCCACCCACTTGGCCGCGATGTCGACGACCTTCAGCAGCGCGCCGCTGTAGGCGAGCACCTGCTGGGTGGGCAGGTTGTAACGGCGGGCGAGGTACTCCAGCGGCGAGACGACGCCGTGTCTGGAGCGCAGCCGGTTCCATCTGGCCGCCCACAGGAACGCGCCGATGCCGACGCCGATGCCGATCGTCAGCGCCCACCAGACGTACATGGCCAGGCCGTAGGTGTAGGCCACCGCGGCGAACGCCACGAACATGACCGCGCTGTAGCCCGACATGTGGTGGGAGATGCCGGACAGCCACCAGGGGATCCGGCCTCCGGCGGTGAAGAAGTCGATCACGTTTCTGATCCGGCTCCTCGACCACACGCCGATGCCCACCATGACCAGGAAGTACGCGCCCAGAACGGACCAGTCGAGTGCGGACATGAAGTCTCCTCCCAACGCCTCGTTGGTGAGGATGTTCTGCTACATGAAACATCATGTCAATACATAGGACGGAATGCGCTTTCCTTTGGTCCCAGAGATCGACCGGTCCCGACTGTTCCATTTCACGGGAAGTCGTCCTATCTTGTGAAACTACCTTCAGCCCACCTGACAGGCTCGCGAGAGCCAGGCTCACAAGGGAGACGATCGTGTCCACGAACAGCAGGTTGCGGGCCTGCGTCACGGCGGGTGCCGCGGCGCTGCTCGCGGCCGGCGCGGTGGTGGGGTTACAACTCCCCGCCTCCGCCGCGCCGGCCTCCGGGTCCTACGCGCTGGTGAACTCCGCAAGCGGCCTCTGCCTCGACGTGACGGGCGCCTCGACGTCCGACGGCGCGGCGCTGACCCAGTCCTCGTGCAACGGGGCCGCCAGTCAGACCTGGCAGCTCTCGTTCGCCTCCGGCGGCCAGAAGCTGGTCGCCTCGCACAGCGGCAGGTGCGCCGACATCCAGGACGCCGGCACCTCGGCGGGCAAACTCGTTCTTCAGCAGGGATGCGCGGGAAGCGCTTTCCAAAGCTGGAACCTGACCGCCAGCGGCTCGAACTACCGGGTCGTCAACATCGGCAGCACCAAGTGCCTCAACGCCGAGGGGAGCACGGTCAAGCAGAACTCCTGCGACTCGGCGGCGAGCAAGCAGTGGACCCTCAAGGCCGCCGGCTCCGGCCCCGGCCCCACCCCCACGGCGACCCCCACCACCGGCCCGACGACCCCGCCGCCGTCCGGCTCCTGGCCGTCGCCGAACGGCCAGCAGGCCGTCGGCTCCACCATCAACGTCAGCGGTTCGATGGACGGCGGCATGAAGCGCTACTACGGGACCGGTGACCTCGGCAGCGGCGGGCAGAGCGAGAGTCAGCCCCCGATCTTCAAGCTGTCCGACGGCGCCACGCTGCAGAACGTGATCCTCGGCGCGCCCGCGGCCGACGGCATCCACTGCATGGGCACCTGCACGCTCAGGAACGTCTGGTGGGAGGACGTCGGCGAGGACGCCGCCACCTTCAAGGGCACCTCCGCCTCCCAGACGATGACCATCGACGGCGGCGGCGCCAGGTCCGCCACCGACAAGGTCTTCCAGCACAACGGCCCCGGCACGATGTACATCAAGAACTTCCGGGTCGAGAACTTCGGCAAGCTCTACCGGTCCTGCGGCAACTGCTCCAAGCAGTACCAGCGCAACGTGGTCATCTCCAATGTGGTGGCGACGACCCCGGGCAAGGTGCTCGCCGGCATCAACACCAACTACGGCGACACCGCCCGGTTCTCCTCGATCCGCATCGTCAACGACTCCAGTCACAAGGTCGTGATCTGCGACAAGTACAAGGGCGTGACCAGCGGTGAGCCGAGCCACATCGGCAGCGGCGCCGACGGGGTGAACTGCCTCTACTCCTCCTCCGACATCTCCTACTCCTGATCCCCTCCGGCGCCGGGCGGACGGTGGCGCCACCGTCCGCCCGGCGCCCGCCGCTCTCTCCGGCCTCTCAGATCCCTCCCGCCTCGCCGGCTTCTTCGGCCCTCCCCGGCGCGCCGCCGAGCGATCCGCGTCCCGGCTCGTTAGCCTCGCTACCATGGCCACCCGTACGTCCCGACCTTCAGGCAAGCCCCCGGCCAAGGGGGGACCCGGCCGGGCGAGGTCCGCTCCCTCCCGTACGGCCCCCGCCAGGCGGGCGGCCGCCGCCCGGGCGAAGCCCGCCGCCCGCAGGCCCGCGCCCCTGCAGCCCGACCCGATCAGCTGGGTCTTCATCATGTTCGGCAAGCTGCTCATGGGCATCTGGATGGTGCTCGCCGGGGCCGTCGGCAGCACCGCGCGGGCCATGGGCCAGAACGCCCGCGAACTCGACCCGGTCCACCGCCGCGACGGGCTCGGGCTGGCCGTCTTCTCCGGGGCGATCGTGCTGGCGGCGCTGATCTGGCGGGACACCACCGGCACGTTCTCCGAGATCGTCAACGGCTTCATGCGCGGGGCGTTCGGCTCGCTAGCCTGGCTGGCGCCGATCCTGGTGGCGCTTCTGGCCTGGCGGCTGCTGCGGCACCCGGACGAGAACGCCGACACCGGCCGGATGGGCATCGGCTGGTCCGCCCTCGTGGCCGGGCTGCTCGGCATCGTGCACGTGGCGCACGGCACGCCGTACCCGTCGGGGGGCGGCGCCGACGGCATGGACAAGGTCGCCGCCGCGGGCGGCATGATCGGGTTCATCGTCTCCGCGCCCCCGGCGAGCATCCTGCCCGCCTTCATCACCGTCCCCCTGCTGCTGATCCTGGCGGGCTTCGGCGTCCTGGTGATCACCGCCACCCCGGTGCACCGGGTCCCGGAACGGCTGGCCGAGATCCGGCACATGCTCTTCAACCGGGACCTCCCGGCCCGGACCCGCGAGCCGCGCAGGCGCACGACGCCCAAGAAGCCCCGCGGCGGTCGTGGGAACGGGGAGGAGGAGGGCCCGGAGGGGCCCGAGGGCGTCCGGCCGTACGACACGCCGCTGCTCACCGAGGCGGGCGAGCGGGCCGCCGAGCACTCGCCGGAGATCGTGCCGGGGCTGGTGGACGAGCCGCCCGCGCCCAGACCCGAGCCGTCCGAGCCGCCCGAGCCTCCCGCGCCGACCCCGGCGCCGCGCAAGGTCGAGCAGCTCGTGCTCTCCTCGCAGGCGGGCCCCTACACCCTGCCCGACACCCAGCTCCTGCGCCCGGGCAGCGCGCCCAAGCCGCAGACCAAGGCCAACACCGTCCTGGTCAACGCGCTGACCAGCGTGCTGGAGCAGTTCGCCATCGACGCCCAGGTGATCGGGTTCACCCGCGGGCCGACGGTGACGCGCTACGAGATCGAGCTGGGCCCGGCGGTCAAGGTCGAGAAGGTCACCGCGCTCACCAAGAACATCGCCTACGCGGTCAAGTCAGCCGACGTCCGCATTCTGAGCCCCATTCCCGGTAAGTCGGCGATCGGGGTGGAGATCCCCAACACCGACAAGGACCTCGTGTCGCTGGGCGACATCCTGCGCTCCCAGGTCGCCCAGGCCGACCAGCACCCCATGATCGTCGGCCTGGGCAAGGACGTGGAGGGCCGCACGATCGTGGCCAACCTCGCCAAGATGCCGCACCTGCTCATCGCGGGCGCCACCGGCGCCGGAAAGTCGGTCTGCGTCAACGGCCTCATCTCCTCGGTCCTGATGCGCGCCACCCCCGACGAGGTGCGGATGGTCCTGGTCGACCCCAAGCGGGTCGAGCTGAGCGTCTACGAGGGCATCCCGCACCTCATCACGCCGATCATCACCAACCCCAAGAAGGCCGCCGAGGCCCTGGAGTGGGTGGTGGGGGAGATGGACCGCCGCTACGACGACCTGGCCGCCAGCGGCTTCCGGCACGTCGACGACTTCAACAAGGCGGTGCGCGCGGGCAAGCTCGTGCCGCCGCCCGGCAGCGAGCGGGTCTACCAGCCCTACCCGTACCTGCTGGTGATCGTGGACGAGCTCGCCGACCTGATGATGGTCGCCCCGCGCGACGTCGAGGACTCCATCGTCCGCATCACCCAGCTCGCCCGCGCCGCGGGCATCCACCTGGTGATCGCCACCCAGCGGCCGTCGGTGGACGTCGTCACCGGCCTGATCAAGGCGAACGTGCCGTCCCGGCTGGCGTTCGCCACCTCCAGCCTCGCCGACAGCCGGGTCATCCTCGACCAGCCCGGCGCGGAGAAGCTGGTCGGCCAGGGCGACGCGCTGTTCCTGCCGATGGGCGCGAGCAAGCCCATGCGACTGCAGAACGCCTTCGTCTCCGAGAAGGAGATCGTCGAGATAGTCGCGCACTGCAAGGCCCAGATGCAGGCCGAGTACCGCGAGGACGTCACCGCCGCCGCCACCGCCAAGAAGGAGATCGACGAGGACATCGGCGACGACCTCGAACTGATGATCCAGGCGGCCGAGCTGATCGTCACCACCCAGTTCGGCTCCACCTCCATGCTCCAGCGCAAGCTGCGGGTGGGCTTCGCCAAGGCGGGCCGGCTGATGGACCTGCTGGAGAGCCGCAACGTCGTCGGGCCGAGCGAGGGGTCGAAGGCGAGGGAGGTGCTGGTCAAGCCCGACGACCTGCCGGGTCTCCTGGCCGATCTGAGAGGGTGACGACCGCACCGCACCGTCGTACGGCGCGCCGCCCTCCCGGCCGGTCTGGAAGGGTGACGAGCGGCTGAGCCGCGCCACCGCCGTACGGCGCGCCGCCCTCCCGGCCGACTTGAGAGGGTGATGACCCCCCGGCGTACACAGTCCCCCTGATTACTGATTGAATGGGACTCACTACGCAACGTCATGGGCTGGGGGGGCGTGCGGCATGAGCATTGGCGGCAGTCTGGCAGAGGCGCGCCGGACGACGGGCATGACCGTCGGGCAGCTGAGCGCGCGCACACGCGTGCGCGAGGCGCTGATCCAGGCGATGGAACGCGACGACTTCTCGCACTGCGGGGGCGACTTCTACGCGCGGGGTCACATACGCAACATCTCCAAGGTCCTCGGGCTGGACCCCGAGGCCATGGTGCACGAGTACGACGAGCTGCACGGTGGCGTCCCGCTGCCGGTGCGGGCGGCCAGCGTCTTCCAGGCCGACAAGCCGATCAACATCCGGGAGCGGCGCTCGCCCAACTGGACGATGGCCATGGCGGTGGCGCTGGCCATCATCGTGGTGTTCGGCGTGGCGAAGATGATGGGCGGGGAGGAGACCCCGACCGCCGACATCCGCCCGGCCAAGAAGTCGGCCGCGCCGCACTCGGCGCACGCGCGGCCGCTGGCCGGCGGCCCTCGCCGGGCCGGCGCGGCGCTCGCCCCGAAGCGGGGCGAGGTGGTCCTCCAGATCACCGCGAAACGCCCGTCCTGGCTCGACATCAAGGACGCGGCCGGGCACCGGCTCTTCTCCGGCCGGATGACGGCCGGTCAGGCGTCCGTGTGGCGAGCGCAGAAGGCGCTGAAGGTCACCTTCGGTGACGCGGGGGCCTTCTCGGTCCGGATGAACGGCGTGGACCTCGGTGTCCCGGGCTCCGAGGGCGAGGTGCTCAAACACTCCTACAAGGCTTCCAAGCCCTGACCGCGCGGGGTTCCGGGAGGGCCGGGAAGAGCCTCCCGGAGGGCCGGAGCGGCCGGGGAGGGGAGCCTGGGGGAGGGGGAGTGCGCCGATGGTGGCCAACTCCCGATACCGTAGTGTTCACCATGTCATCCCGCCGAACCGCATCGCTGATCACACTGGGCTGCGCGCGCAACGAGGTCGACTCCGAGGAGCTCGCCGCGCGTCTTGAGGCTGCCGGCTGGCAGGTGGGCGACGACGACCCCGACGTCATCGTCGTCAACACCTGCGGCTTCATCGACTCAGCGAAAAAGGACTCCATCGACACGCTGCTCGCCGCGGCCGACTCCGGCGCCAAGGTGGTCGCCGCGGGCTGCATGGCCGAACGCTACGGCGACCAGCTCGCCGACGCGCTGCCGGAGGCGTCGGCCGTCATCTCCTTCGACGACTACACCCAGATCGGCGCGCGGCTGGACGACGTGCTGGCCGACAGGCCGCTCGTCCCGCACAGCCCGCGCGACCGCAGGACGCTGCTGCCGATCTCGCCGGTCGAGCGCGCCGCCGCCCCCAAGACCCACATCCCCGGCCACGGCGACCTGCCCGAGGGCCTGGCCCCGGCCAGCGGCCCCCGCCCGCTGCGCAAGCGGCTGGGGGGCGGGCCGGTGGCCTCGCTGAAACTGGCCTCCGGCTGCGACCGGCGGTGCACCTTCTGCGCCATCCCCGCCTTCCGCGGCGCCTACGTGTCGCGGAAGCCGGAGGAGATCCTCGCCGAGGCGGCCTGGCTGGCCGGTGAGGGCGTCAGAGAGCTCGTCCTGGTCAGCGAGAACTCCACCTCCTACGGCAAGGACCTCGGCGATCTGAGGGTCCTGGAGAGGCTGCTGCCGGCCCTGGCCGCCGTCGAGGGGATCGAGCGGGTGCGGGTCAGCTACCTCCAGCCCGCCGAGCTCCGGCCGGGCCTGCTGGAGACGATCTCCTCGACCGAGGGCGTGGCGCCCTACTTCGACCTGTCCTTCCAGCACGCCAGCGGCACGGTGCTGCGCAGGATGCGCCGTTTCGGAGACCCCCGGCGTTTCCTGGACCTGCTGGAGACCATCCGCGCGGGCGCCCCGGAGGCGGGCGTGCGGTCCAACTTCATCGTCGGCTTCCCCGGTGAGACCGAGGAGGAGTTCGGCGAGCTGGTCGACTTCCTGCAGGAGGCCAGGCTCGACGTCATCGGCGTCTTCGGCTACTCCGACGAGGAGGGCACCGAGGCGGCGTCCCTGTCCGGCAAGCTCGACCAGGAGGTCGTCGACGCCCGGGTGGCCGCGCTCACCGAGCTGGCCGACGAGCTCATGGCCCAGCGGGCGGAGGAGCGCATCGGCGCCGAGGTGGACGTCCTCGTCGAGGAGGACCTCGGCGACGGCGGTTACGAAGGGCGGGCGGCCCACCAGGGACCCGAGGTGGACGGCTCCGTCACGGTCCAGGGCATCGGCCTGGTGCCGGGGCAGATCGTGCGGGCCGTCGTCGTCGACTCCGAGGGGGTCGACCTGATCGCCCGAATCAAGGCCGCTCCGTGAGCGCGCCGCCCGGCCGGGAGAGCGTATGACCGACCCGCCAGAGACCGGAACCGGATCGACCTCGGCATCCATGGACTCCAGGCCGAGCGCCTGGAACATCGCCAACGTCGTCACGGTGCTCCGTCTGGCGATGGTCCCTTTCTTCGTGGCGTGCCTCTTCCTGGAGGGGTACGGCTGGCGGATCACCGCGCTGGTGATCTTCCTGGTGGCCTCGCTCACCGACCTGCTGGACGGCGAGCTGGCCCGCCGCTACGGCCTGGTCACCGACTTCGGGAAGATCGCCGATCCGATCGCGGACAAGGCGCTGACCGGCGCCGCGCTGATCAGCCTGTCGGTCCTGAACGAGCTGCCGTGGTGGGTCACCGGCGTGATCCTCGGCCGGGAGCTGGGCGTGACCCTCCTGCGGTTCGCGGTGATCCGGCACGGGGTCATCCCGGCCAGCTACGGCGGGAAGGTGAAGACCGTCCTGCAGATCGCCGCGATCGCCCTCTACATGTGGCCGGGAATGCCGGAGGTGTTCCGCTGGGTCGTGATGGGCGCCGCGGTCGTCGTGACCGTGGGGACGGGGATCGACTACGTCGTCCGCGCGGTCAAGCTGCGGCAGGTGGCGAAGCAGGCGAGGAAAGCATGATGGACCGCGTCCCGCCCGCCGCCGAGGTGCTGTCCCTGCTCGTCCGCCGGGGGGAGACGGCGGCGGTGGCCGAGTCGCTGACCGCCGGGCTGATCGGCGCGGCCCTCACCGCCCCGGCCGGCGCGTCGGCCGCCTTCGCCGGCGGGGTCATCTCCTACGCCACCGAGCTCAAGCACCGCCTCCTGGGCGTCCCGGCCGACCTGCTGGCACGGGAGGGGGCGGTTCACCCGGCCGTCGCCGCGGCGATGGCGGACGGCGTCCGCCGGCTCACCGGGGCCTCCTACGGGCTGGCCGCGACCGGGGTGGCCGGACCCGATCCGCAGGACGGAAAACCGGTCGGCACCGTACATTTGGCCGTTAGCGGTTCGGACGGGCGGGTATGGCATGAAGATCTGAACCTCGCCGGAACGCGTGACGAGATCCGGCGGTCGACGGTGATCGAGGCAGTGGACCTTCTACGGAGAGTCCTGGAGACGAGCGTGGGGGAACATTCCGGGTGATTACCGCGTTACGTCCCCAGCGAACATGCTCCCCGTGGTCTGCCGTCGCATCGGTGGATGCAGGTACGGTGGAACCGTGAGTGATGTAAAGGTCAAGCGATGATGACGGCGAGGAGTATGCACCAAGGGTCGCGCAAGAACGGGCGGCACGAACCGATCGCGCGGGGGGTCGCCCAGGCTCCCGCGCTGGGGAGGGAGCGACAGATGGTCCTGCTGCGTCAGCTGCTCGGTGACGTGCTGCGGCGACTGCGGGTGCGGCAGAGTCGCACCCTGCGTGAGGTTTCCACGTTGGCCCGTGTCTCCCTCGGATATCTCTCCGAGGTGGAGCGTGGTCAGAAGGAGGCGTCCTCGGAACTGCTCGCGTCGATCTGTGGCGCCCTCGGTGTGCCGCTGTCGCAGGTGCTCCGCGAGGTCTCCGACCAGTTCGCCCTGGCCGAGCTTCAGCACGCCCCGGTGCTCACCGGTGACGTTCCCGAGCGGGAGCGCCTGCCGATCGCCGAGACCGTGCCCGGCTCGCTTCCCGAGGATGTGTTCCCCGAGGTCAACGACATGGTCGCCGCCTAGCCGGCCGGTTCTCCCGGCTGGCAGTGACGGCACCAGAAGATCAGCCGCTCCTGCGGCTGTGCCCCCATCTCGCCCCGACTGATCCGATGTCCGCAGCGCAGGCATGACCTTCCTGCCCTGCCGTACACCCACGTGTCCCGCCCCGGGCGCGGGTCGCCCGTCGTCGCCCTGGTCACCCGGTCACGGTTGGCGTGCAGCAGCCGCCGCGCGAGCGCGGCGATCCTTTCCACATCTTCGATCTCACCCACCGGCCGCCACGGCGAGACCCCCGCGAGGAAGAGCGTCTCGGCCCGGTAGATGGTGCCGAGCCCCGCGAGGTTGCGCTGGTCGAGCAGCGCCTCGCCGATGGTCGCCCGGGGATCACGCGCGAGCCGCCGCGCGGCCTCCGCCGCGTCCCAGCCGGGCCCCAGCGGGTCGGGGCCCAGATGTCCGACGAGCCGGTGCTCCTCGGCGGTCGCCACCAGGTCCAGCATGCCGAGCCGTACCCCCGCCGCCTGCCACTCGGTGTTCGCCAGCACGAGGCGGACCACGTCACCCGGCGGGACAGACCGGCCGGCGGGCGATATCCGCCAGCTCCCCTCCATCCGAAGGTGGGTGTGGACGGTCAGGCCCCCCTCCACCCGGGTGAGCAGGTGCTTGCCGCGTGAGACGGTCTCAAGGACGCGCCTGCCGGTCAGGTCGGCGGTGGCGTACCGCGGGACGCGGAAGTTGGACCTGACCAGGACCCGGCCGTCGAGCGCCCGGCCCAGCCGCCGCGCGGTGCGGTAGACGACGTCGCCTTCGGGCACGGGACCGGCTCAGTCCCAGGCGGAGGGGTCGGCGGCGAGGGTCATGACCCGCTCGGGGAGCACGCCGGTGGCGACGCTGTCGAGTGTGACCTCCTCCAGGATGGCCCGCTCGCTGGCGCGCAGCGCGATCCAGACCTTCTGCAGCGACTCGGCGGGACCGCGGTAGCCGACGTGCTCGGGCCGCTCGCCCCGGACGTTGGCCAGCGGGCCGTCCACCGCGCGGATCACGTCGGCCAGGGTGATCTCCCGCGCGGGGCGGGCCAGCACGTAGCCGCCCTCGGGACCGCGCTGGCCGCGGACCAGGCCGGCCCGGCGCATCTGCAGCAGGATGTTCTCCAGATACTTCGGCGGCATGTCCTGCTCCTTGGCCAGCTCGCCCACCGTGGTCGGTCCGTCACCGGCGGCGGCGAGTTCGGCGGCGGCACGAAGGGCATAGTCGACACGAGCAGATAGGCGCATGTAGACGATTATCCCGCCTGCTATTGACTGCTTAGGCGCGAGGTATCGGAAGAGCCGAACATGTCGCCTCTGCGACCGTCGGCGGGTCCGCCCCGCGAGGGTTTCCGTCACGCTCTGTGATGCTTCGTGCCGGACGGGTCGTGGCAGAGGGGGTGCCGTGCCGCCGGGCGTGTCGCGGTCCGCGGACGGCCCGTGACGCGCGGGCCGCGAACCCCCGGGGAGGCATGGCGTGGCCGTCCGCGAGGCCCCGGGGAGGATGCGGCGCGGCGGCCCGCGAGCACCCGCGAAGGCACGTCGTGGCCGTCCGCGAGGCCCCGGGGAAGGTACGGCGCGGCGGCCCGCGGGAACCCGCGGCGGCTCCCGCGCGGCTAAGCTGTCAGGAACCTTTATTGACTAATGCGAACGCTTCTCGCCTGAATGCAAAAGCGACGGGGAAACGGCGGACAAGAGAGCATGCGTATGGAGCGACGTCCTGGCGTTCCCAGGCTTCTGCGGGAGATCAACGACCGGGCCGCCCTGGAGCTCCTGCTCGACTCAGGTCCCCTGACCCGGGGGCAGATCGGTGAGATGACCGGGCTTTCCAAGGTGACGGCGTCCCAGACGCTGGCCCGGCTCGAAGGACGCGGACTGGTCGAGGTGACCGGGGAGCAGGCGGGCGGAAGAGGGCCGAATGCCGCCCTTTATGGAGTTATTCCGTCTTCTGCCTATGTCGTGGGCCTGGCCGTGGGGCCGGAATTCGTCACCACCGCCGTCGCCGATATCAGCGGCGATATCGTGGCCGAGGTGACGGTCGCCCCCGACGGGCACGACGACCCGGTCGCCCTCGTGCACAGCGCGATCGTCAAGGCGTGCCGGTCCGCCAAGGTCGCCCTGGCGAGGCTGCGGGCCGTGGTGATCGGCACCCCCGGCGTCGTCGATCCCCGCACCGGGGACGTCCGGTTCTCCTTCGACCTGCCGGACTGGCGCGAGGGCATCCACGAGCGGCTCGCCCGCGACCTGCGCCGCGACGTCAGGATCGAGAACGACGTGAACCTGGTGGCCATCGCCGAGCACGCCCTGGGCGCGGCGCGGCGGGCCGACGACTTCGTGCTGCTCTGGGTGGACCGCGGCATCGGCCTCGGCGTCGTCCTCGGCGGCCGGCTGCACCGCGGCCGTTCCGGCAGCGCCGGGGAGATCGGATACCTGCCGGTGCCGGGCGTTCCGCTCGCCGAGGACGTGCGGGAGGTCCCCGGGCGCATGCCGTCCCTCGCCGGAGGGTTGCAGTCGCTGGTCACCGATGAGGCGGTGACCGAGCTGGCCCGGGCGCACGGTTTCATCGGGCGCGGCGCGGCCGAGTGCGTGGCTGCGGCCGTGGAGGCGGGGGAGCGCGGCCGGCCGCTGCTGGACGAGGTCGCCAGGCGGCTGGCGCTGGGCGTGGCGTCGGTGTGCGTCGTGCTGGATCCCGGGCTCGTGGTGCTCGCCGGCGAGGTCAGCCGGGCCGGCGGTGGCGAGCTGACCTTCAGGATCGAGGAGGCCGTGGCCCGGATGTGCCCGGTGCGGCCCCGCGTGGTATCCGGCGAGGTCGAGGGCGACCCGGTGCTGAGGGGCGCCGTGCTGGCGGGGCTGGAGCAGGCACGCGAGGAGCTCTTCGCGTCCTGAGCCTCCCGCCCTCACCCGGGCCTCCGTACCGGCCCTCACCCCGAGCCTCCGTACGGCCCGCGCCGCCCGATCCCGGGCCCGTACGGCCGTGCCGTTCCGCCGGGGCCGTCAGACGCCGAGCAGTTCGGCGGCGGCCTGGGCGTTGGCCCGCGCCGCGCCGTACGTGGCGAGGTAGGTCACGCCCTCGGGCCGCCAGACCGGCAGGCCCATCTCCACCACCGTCGCGTCCGGGCGGACGGCCAGCAGCGCCGAGACCACCGAACGGCCGGCGGTGTGGCGGTGGGCGTCCTTGACCACCACGACCAGGGAGCGGCCCTCGGCGCGCGCCAGCAGAGCGGGCACGTCGGCGTCCTCCGGCCGGACCCGCACGACCTCCGCCCGGGGCAGCAGCGGGCCGAACCCCCACGGCACGTCCCCGACCGCGATGGTCGGCGGGGTCTCCATCTCCACCACCAGCGGATCGACGAGCGGGGCCGCGGTCCCGGTGAGCCTGACCGCCCGGCGGGCCGCGGCCAGGCCGACCACCCGCTCCCCGTCCATGCCCGCCGCGGCCGCCGCCCTCGCGTCCGCCCGGGACGCGGCGAACCAGGCGCGCAGCCGCGCCACCCGCTCGGCCGCCTCCTCCAGGCGCTCACCGGGCAGCCGGCCGTCCCGCACCGCCGCGAGGATCCCGGCGATGATCCGGCGGACGTCCTCCTCGGTCGGCAGCGGACCGAGGCACAACAGGTCGGCCCCGGCGGCCAGGGACAGCACGGCGCCGTCCACCAGGCCGTAGGCGTCGGTGACGGCGCGCATGTCGAGGGCGTCGGAGACGACCACCCCGTCGTAGCCCAGCTCGCCGCGGAGCAGGCCGGTCAGCGCGGCCGGTGACAGCGTGGCGGGAAGCGCGCCGGTCAGCGCGGGGACGCGGACGTGCGCGGTCATGATCGACCTGGTCCCGGCGTCGATCGCGGCCCGGAAGGGCACCAGCTCGCGCTCGCGCAGCAGCTCCAGGGAGGCGTCGACGAGCGGCACCTCCAGGTGGGAGTCCTGGTGGGTGGCGCCGTGGCCGGGGAAGTGCTTGACGCAGGCGGCCACCCCGGCGGACTGCAGGCCCCGCACCGCGGCGACGGTGTGCCGGGCCACCAGCGCGGGGTCCGGCCCGAACGAGCGGGTGCCGATCACCGGGTTGTCGTCGGCGCTGTTGACGTCCGCGGACGGGGCCATGTCGAGGTTGATCCCGCAGCGGGCCAGGTCGTCGCCGATCGCCCGGTGCACGCGCCGGGTCAGCTCGACGTCGTCGACGGCGCCCAGGGCGGCGTTGCCGGGGTAGGGGCTGCCCTCGTGGTAGTCGAGGCGGGTGACGTCGCCGCCCTCCTCGTCCAGCGAGACGACCGGCTCACCCGCCTCGCGCAGCCGCGCGGTGAGGGCCGTCAACCGGTCGGGGCCCGCGACGTTGAAGCCGAACAGGGTGACGCCGCCGAGGCCGGCCGCAAGTTCCCGCACGATCCACTCTGGGGCGGTGACGCCCTGGAAGGCGGCGAGCAGCGTGCCGGCCGCGAGACGGTACAGGCCCCGGTCGGCGGGACCCGCGGTGAGCTCGGACATGGCGCTGGAACGCTCCTTACCTGGGGAGTCGCCGGGACGGGTCGCCCGGCGGAGGGGATCTGGGGCGGGGTCCGACGGCGCGGACCGCGCGGACGGTGCGGACCGAGTGGATCGTTCGGACCGTGAGGACCGGGGGATCGGTCGCCGGCGGCGTCCCGTACGGCCCGCACCGCGTGGGCGCCGGGCCGTACCGGCGCCGGGGTCAGCCCTTGACGGCGCCCGCGACGAGGCCGGTGACCATGCGCCGCTGCACCAGGAGGAAGAAGACGACGACGGGGATCGTCATCATCGTGGAACCGGCCATGATGGCGCCCCAGTCGGTGCCGCGCTGGCCGAAGAAGAACTGCAGCGCGACGGGCATCGTGTAGCCCGAGGAGTCCGACATCAGGATGAGCGCGAAGATCAGCTCGTTCCACGCGGTGATGAACGAGAAGATGCTCGTCGCCACCAGGCCGGGGGCCACCAGCGGGAACAGCACCCGCCAGAAGGTCGTCATCCGGCTGGCGCCGTCGATCCAGGCGGCCTCCTCCAGCGACCTGGGCACCGCGGCGACGAACGTGCGCAGCATCCAGATGCCGAACGGCAGCGTCAGACCGACGTTGATGACGATCAGGCCCAGCAGCTGGTCGTACAGGCCGAGCCGCTTGACGTTGAGGAAGAGCGGGATGAGCAGCGCCTCCGCCGGGATCATCTGCACGATGAGCAGCAGGACCAGGAAGCCCGTACGGCCCCGGAACGCGAAGCGGGCGATGGCGGTGGCGGCCAGCAGCGCGAGTGCGGCGCCGATGAGGACGGTGCCCAGGGCGACGATCGCGCTGTTGCGCATGTAGAGCCAGATGGAGTTGCCGGCCACGCCCTCGCTGAGCACCCGGTCCACGTGCTCGAAGGTGAAATGGGTGGGGAACGGGATGAAGTCGGTGGTGAAGATCTGGTCGTTGGCCTTGAAGGAGGTCGAGACCATCCAGTAGACGGGGAACACCGCGAACAGGAAGACCAGCAGACCGGCCGTGTTCAGCGCGATCCTCGTGAGGCGCTTGCGGGCGAGCGGGGTCATCGCAGGTCCTCCGTCTTGACGAGCTGCCGGATGTAGACGGCGGTGACGACGAGCAGGATCAGCGTCAGGATCACCGCGATCGCCGCCCCGACACCCATCTTCGGCGGGCTGCGGAACGCCTCGGCGAAGGAGAACATCGACAGGTTGAACGCCTCGCGGTTGGTCGGCCCGTTCATCAGCACGTACAGCTGGCTGAAGACCTTGAAGTCCCAGATGATGGACAGGATCGTCAGCACCGAGAAGACCGGCTTGAGCAGCGGGAAGGTGACCTTCCTGAAGATCCGCCAGGGGGTGGCGCCGTCGACCCGGGCGGCCTCGTAGAGCTCGGTGGGGATGCCCTTGAGACCGGCCAGCACCGACACCGCGACGAACGGGAACGACGACCAGAGGACGCAGACGACCAGCACGAGGTAGATGGTGAACGCGTCGTTCAGCCACGGCTCGCCGGTCCAGTCGGACCGGTCGAACAGCAGCTCCGACAGCCAGTCGGGCAGGAGGTTCAGCGCCCAGTTGATCATCCCGGCGTCGGCGTCGAAGAGCCACCGCCAGATGACGCCCTGGGCGACCGGCGGCACGGCCCAGGCCGACATGATGCCGATGACCACGAAGGTGGACATCCTCTTGCTCAGCCGGTTGAGCAGGGTGCCGACCGCGGTCCCGAGGACCAGCGTGAGCGTCACCGTGACGGCCGCGAACACGACGGTGTTGCGGAGGGAGGACCAGAAGACCTCGTTGTCGAGGACCCTGGCGTAGTTGTCCCAGCCCTCCCAGGTCGCCGGCTTCTTCCCGTTGATCTGGGGGATCCCCACCTTCTGGAAGGAGATGAAGATCATCTGTCCCAGCGGGTAGAGCAGCAGGCCGGCGATCACCAGCAGGCCGGGCGCGAGCAGGACGTAGGGGACGGCCCTGGGGGAGAGCCCGCGGGCCTTGGCGGGACGTTGCGGTGCGTGGCGGCGCCGCCCCGGGGCGGGGGTAGCCCCCCCGCCCCGGGCGACCGTGGACGTGTTCGTCATAGGGCTACTGGTTCAGGATCTCTTCGAGTTCCCCGTTGGCCTTGGCCAGGGCGTCGTCGGCGGTGGCCTTGCCCTCGATGACCGACCGGGCGGCGTTCTGCAGCACGGCCTTGGTCTCGTTGGCCTCGGTCCAGTTGGGGTCGGCGGGGAACGCCTTGGCCTTGGCGAAGGCGGCGGCGAACGGGGCCTGCGCCGGGTCGTCCTTCAGCTTCGCGAGGGCCTCGGGGTAGATCGGCAGCAGGCCGCCGTCGGTGGCGTAGCGGCCGGCCCACTCCTTGTTCGTGGCCAGCCTGAGGTAGTCGGCCGCCATGTCCTTGTTTTTCGCGCCGTCCCAGACGGCGATGTCGTTGCCGCCGAAGAAGGACGGGGCCTCACCGCCGGACTTGGCGGGAAGCGGGAAGAAGCCCAGCTTGTCGCCCTTCAGCTTGCCCTTGCTGTCCTCCTCGATGCCCGGCAGGTCCCAGCCGGCGGTCAGGTACATGCCGACCTTGTCGTTGGCGAACCGCTTGCGGATGTCCACCGTGTTCTGCGTGAGGCGCGACTTGCCGGACAGGCCGTCGGTGACCAGGCTCGTGTAGGTGGCGAAGCCGTTCTTGAACGTGGGGTCGGTCAGCTTGCCGACCCACTTGTCGCCCTCCTTGACGGCGTACTCGCCGCCCTCGGACCAGGCGAACGCGGCGAGCAGGTGGTTGGCGTCGGAGCCGCCGTTGAAGGCGAAGCCGTCGACGTCCTTGCCCTTCTTGGCCTGGATCTTCTTGGCCGCGGCGACGACCTCGTCCCAGGTCTTCGGCACCTCGATGCCGAGGTCCGCGAACCAGTCCTTGCGGTAGAGCACCGCGCGGGAGCCCGCGCCCCACGGGATGGCGTAGACCTCGCCGTCGATGGTCTCCAGGCCGAGGAGGTTCTTCGGGATCCCCGCCTGGTCGCCGGACTTCACGATCTCGCTGACCGGGGACAGCGCCTCCTGGCTCTGCCAGAGCGGCACCTGGTCGTTGCCGATCTCGGTGACGTCCGGGCCGGCGCCGCCCGCGGCGGCGGCGGTGAACTTGTCGTTCACCTGGGGCCAGGGGATCCACTCAAGGTTGACCTTGGCGCCGGACTCCTTCTCGAAGGCCGCGTTCAGCTCGTCCATGTACTTCTGGGCGGCAGGGTTGCTGTCGCCGAGCCGCCACACGGTGAGCGTCTGGCCGGCGTACTTGGGGCCGGAGGCGGCCGGCGCCGACGCCCCGGAGGTGGCGGCGCCATCGGACGTATCAGAGCCGCCGCACGCGGCCAGGCCCAGCGCGAGGGCGGCGGTGGCGGCCGTCGTGGTGGCGATTCTCGCGAACTTCACTGGAGTTCTCCCTTTCCGGCTTTCAACGGGGTGACGCTCTTCGGGCTGTCGGCCCGGGTCCCCGCGACCCGAGCTCGCTCCGGGCGGAGTGGGCGTCCTGTAGCCCGCGGGACTGTCGCCTGCGGGCTGGCCATGGTTAAACTAACAATAAACTTTCTTAAAAGAAACGATCGTTAGCGGATCGTGACGGGGGGAGCCGACCTTGCCCAGACGCCCGGGAACACCCCGGCTGCTGCGCCAGCTCAACGACCGGGCGGCGCTGGAACTGCTGCTGTCCGGCGGGCCGCTGACCCGGGCCGAGCTGGGAGAGCGGACCGGCCTGTCCAAGGTCACCGCGGGGCAGCTGCTGGCCCGCCTGGAGGAACTCGAACTCGTCACGGTGGTCGGCGAGCAGGCGGGCGGGCGCGGCCCCAACGCGGCCCTCTACGGCCTCGTGCCGTCGTGCGCGTACGCCGCCGGGCTGGACGTCCAGCCGGACCGCGTCAGCGCGGCGGTGGCCGACATCACCGGCGAGACCGTCGCCGAGGTGTCGGTGGACCCCAACGGTCACGACGACCCGGTCCGCCTCGTCTGCGACGCCGTCGAGGCGGTCTGCGCGTCGGGCGGCATCACCCGCTCCCGGCTGCGCGCCTTCGTGATCGGCACCCGCGGCGTCGTCGATCCGGGCACCGGCGACGTCCGCTTCTCCTTCGACCTGCCGTCCTGGCACGTGGGCGTGCTCGCCGGGCTCCGCGACGCCCTCGACGTCCCCGTGCGGATAGAGAACGACGTCAACCTCGCCGCGCTCGCCGAACACGCCCACGGCGCCGCCTCGGGCCTGGACGACTTCGTGCTCGTCTGGTCCGGGGTCGGCCAGGGACTCGGGGTGATGCTCGGCGGGCGGCTGCACCGGGGCTTCACCGGCGGCGCGGGCGAGATCGGCTGGCTCCCGGTGCCGGGGGAACCGCTCCCCACGGACGTGCACGAGCCGCAGTCCGGCTCCTTCCAGCGCCTGGTCGGCGGGGATGCCGTGCGCGGCCTGGCCGGCGCGCACGGCATAGGCCTCGGCCTCGGCCTCGACCTCGGCGTCGGTGTCGGCGTCGGCTCCCGCCCCGCCGGCGCGTACGGCACCGCCTCCGGCCCCGCATCGATCTCCGGGCCGGTCGCAGGGCCGGTTTCAGGGCGCGTCCCAAGGGCCGGGATCGGCGGCGTCGGCGCGTGGGGTTCCGCGAACGGCTCGCATGAGGTCGCTCTCTCCGACGTGTCCGCGTCCCTGGGCGACCACGTCCGCGCGGCCGTCGAGGAGGGGGCGGAGGACTTCCTCGTCGAGCTGGCCGGCCGGCTGGCGGTCGGCGTGGCGGCGGTCTCGGTGGTGCTGGACCCCGGCCTGGTCGTGCTCAGCGGCGACGTCGGCCGGGCCGGCGGCCCCACGCTGGCGGCCAGGGTCGAGGAGGCGGTGGCCAGGATCTGCCCGAGCCGGCCGCGGGTCGTGGTCTCGCGGGTCGAGGGCAACCCCGTGCTGCGCGGGGCCCTGGTCTCGGCCCTCGGCCAGGCCCGCGAGCAGGTCTTCTCCGAAACCGTCTGACCGGCCCCGGCCCAGCCCCGGCCCCGGCCCAGCCCCGGCCCCGCTCCGGCCCCGGCTTCGTTCCGGGGCCGCAAGCGGGTGTTCCCGGGACGGCCCGGCGGGTTCCACCGACGTGAAGCCCGAATCCGAGACCATGGCCGGGGCCGCGTGCCCTCGGGGCCGTACGACGGTCGCCGGTCAGGCCCGCAGGCGCAGACCGCGCGGGGTCGGGTGGAACCCGGCGGCCTCCAGCGCGCCGGCCAGGGGGGAGTCACCGACGGCCGAACCGTCCGCGCGCTCCACGGTCAGCTTGCCGAGGGCGCCGTCGCGTACGGCCAGAGCCAGCGCGTCCACGGCGGGCCGCAGTCGCTCGCCGCCGGTGAAGGACAGCAGGGTCTTGCCGCCGCGCTCGACGTAGAGCACCAGGTGACCGTCGACGAGCACCACCAGGGAACCCGCCTTGCGGCCCGGCTTGTGGGACACCTCCCCGGGATGGGCGGGCCACGGCAGGGCGGCGCCGTACGGGTTGGCGGGGTCGGCGGCGGCCAGCACCACCGCCCGCGGCGCGTCCGCCGCGGGCTTCCGGGTGCTCCAGAGGTCGGGGGCCGGTTCGACGGGCCGGGGCGGCTCCGCCGCGGCGCGCATGCGGTCCACGGCACCCGGCAGGGCGAACTGCGCCCCGCCCAGACCTTCGACGAAGTAGCCCCGGCGGCAGCGGCCGCTCTCCTCGAACGCGCGCAGGACCTGGTAGACGGCGGCGAACCCGCCGGGCAGCCGCTCGGCGGCCACCGCGCCCCGGGTCACCACGCCGTGCCGTTCCAGCAGCGTCTCGGCCTGGGCGTGCGCCCGCTGGGTGGCGTCCCCCGCGGGCTCGGGCAGCAGCCACCAGCGCCCGCTCACGGTCGGCGGGCCGCTGCGGCTCGGCAGCACCGGCCGCCGCCTGCGGGTGGTGGCCGGGCGGTGCGCCGGGCGGCCGGTGCCGAGCGTGGCGCGCAGCGGCGCCAGCGTGTCACCGGTGATCCGGCCCGCCCACACGAGATCCCACACCGCGGCCGCGAGCACCGTGTCATCCGGGGGCGGACCGGACGCGAGGAGCGCGCCGGCGCGGACGCCCAGCTCGCGGAAGAACAGCGCGCCTCCGCCGCCGAGGGCGGACAGGACCGCCTCGTGCAGCGGGGTCATGCTGATCTCCAGCGGCTCGGGCATCAGCAGGGGCGCGGTGTCGGCGAAGTACAGCGCCACCCAGCCGTCCGCGCCCGGCAGCGAACCCTGCCCGGCCCAGACGATCTCGCCCGAGGAGGTCAGCTCGTCCAGCAGCGACGGGTCGTATCCCGGCACCCGGGAGGGCAGGACCAGCGTCTCCAGCGCGGAGGCGGGCACCGCCGCGCCCTGGAGCTGCTCGATCGCGCCCACCAGCGCGTCGATCGGCGGCCTGCCCTTCCGGGAGGCGCCGGTGACGCCGTGCCAGGCGGGGGCGAAGGCCGCGAGCGTCTCGGGGGAGACCGGCTCGACCTCCTTGCGGAGCCGGGCCAGCGACCTGCGGCGCAGCAGCCGCAGCACCCCGGCGTCGCACCACTCCTCGCCCCGGCCACCGGGCCGGAACTCCCCGCTCACCACCCGGCCCGTCGCGGCCAGGCGGCGCAGCGCGTCGGTGACGACCGCCTGCCCCAGGCCGAACCGCACCGCGGCCGTCGCCGCCGCGAACGGGGCGCGGGTGCGGGCGTGCCGGGCGACCAGGTCGCCCAGCGGATCGTCCACCGGCTCCAGGAACGCCTGCGGCACGCCGACCGGCAGCGGCACGCCGAGCGCGTCGCGCAGCCGGGAGGCGTCCTCGATCGCCGCCCACCGCTCCTGACCGGCGATCCGTACCCTGATCGCCCGCCTGGACTCCTCCAGGCCGGTCAGCCACGCCGGGTCGCCCTCGCGCAGGCTGACATCCTCGGCGAGCAGCGGACCGTGCGAGCGCAGCAGGTCGGCGAGGTCCTCGGCGTCGCGCAGCGGCCGGTCGAGCCGCGCCAGCTCGCGCTCGGTGTCGGCGATGACGTCGGGGTCGAGCAGCTCACGCAGGTCGGCCTGACCCAGCAGCTCGGCCAGCAGGGTCGTGTCCAGCGCCAGCGCCTGGGCACGGCGCTCGGCCAGCGGGGCGTCGCCCTCGTACATGAACGCGCCGACGTAGTTGAACAGCAGCGACGCGGCGAACGGCGACGCCTGCGAGGTCTCCACCTCGACCAGCCGCACCCGCCGCGCCGCGATGTCGCGCATGAGCCGGATCAGGCCCGGCACGTCGAAGACGTCCTGCAGGCACTCGCGCATCGTCTCCAGCACGACCGGGAACGAGCCGTAGCGGCTCGCCACGGCCAGCAGGTGCGAGGCCCGCTGCCGCTGCTGCCACAGCGGGGTGCGCCTGCCGGGCGTGCGGCGCGGCAGCAGCAGGGACCGCCCCGCGCACTCCCGGAAGCGCGCGGCGAACAGCGCCGAGCCGCCGAGCTCCTCGGTGACGATCCGCTCGATCTCCTCGGCGTCGAAGACCGCGACGTCGGACGGGGGGTCGGAGAGCGTGTCCGGGATGCGCAGCACGATCCCGTCGTCGGAGTGGATCGCCTGGACGTCGACGCCGTAACGCTCGCGCAGCCGCCGCCCGATCGCCAGGGCCCACGGCGCGTGCACCCGCGCGCCGTACGGCGAGTGCAGCACGACGCGCCAGTCGCCCAGCTCGTCGTGGAACCGCTCGACCACCAGCGTCCGGTCGTCGGGGACGTATCCCGTGGCCTCCCGCTGCTCGGCGAGGTAGGACAGCAGGTTGGCCGCGGCGAACCCGTCGAACCCGGCCGCCCGGATCCGCTCCGCCGCGCCGTCCCCGGAGGCGGACACCTCGCGGAGGAAGGCGCCGATCGCCCGGCCCAGCTCGGCCGGGCGCCCCGCGCTGTCGCCGTGCCAGAACGGCAGCTTGCCCGGCCGGCCGGGCGCGGGGGAGACCAGGACCCGGTCGGCGGTGATGTCCTCGATCCGCCAGGACGTCGCGCCCAGCACGAACACGTCGCCCACCCGCGACTCGTAGACCATCTCCTCGTCCAGCTCGCCCACCCGCGAGGACTTCTCCCCGGCCAGGAAGACGCCGAACAGCCCCCGGTCGGGGATCGTGCCGCCGTTGGTCACGGCCAGCCGCTGGGCCCCGGGCCTGCCCCGCAGGACACCCGTGACACGGTCCCAGACGATCCGCGGGCGCAGCTCGGCGAACTCCTCGCTCGGATAGCGCCCGGCGAGCATGTCGAGCGCCGCCTCCAGGGCGCCGCGGGGCAGCGTGCGGTACGGCGCGGCCCGCCGTACCAGGGTCTCCAGGTCGTCCACCGTCCACTCGTCGAGCGCGGTCATCGCCACGATCTGCTGGGCGAGCACGTCGAGCGGGTTACGGGGACAGCGCAGCTCCTCGATCTCCCCGGCGCGCATCCGCTCGGCCACCACGGCCGTCTGCACCAGGTCACCGCGGTACTTGGGGAAGATCACGCCACGGGAGACCGCCCCCACCCGGTGACCGGCCCGGCCGATCCGCTGCAGGCCGCTGGAGACGCTCGGCGGCGACTCCACGCAGGCGACCAGGTCGACCGCGCCCATGTCGATGCCGAGCTCCAGGCTGGAGGTCGCGACGACGGCGGGCAGCCGCCCGGACTTGAGGGCGTCCTCGATCGCCGCGCGCTCCTCCTTCGACACCGACCCGTGATGGGCCCGGACGATCTCCGGGATCACGCCCCTGGACGCGCCCGCCTGCGCCATCATCTCCGCCGGGGTGGCGGACGAGGCCGTCGGCGGCGTGGAGGCGACGCCCGGCGTGGGGCCGGGCGGGGCGGAGCCGGGCGGGGTGGGGAACCCGTCGGCCCAGTGGACGGGCTCCGCAGGGGTCTCCTTCCAGGGCGTTCCGCCGTCCCCACCGTCCCCGGCGCCCCCGGCGGCGTCGGCGTCCCCGGTGCCGGGCCGCCGTTCCCAGGCCAGCTCGTTGAGCCGGGTGCAGAGCCGTTCGGCCAGCCTGCGGGAGTTGGCGAACACGATCGTCGAGCGGTGGGCGCCGATCAGGTCGAACAGCCGCTCCTCGACGTGCGGCCAGATGGACCGCCGGGTGGGCGGCTCGGTGAGCCAGCGGTCGTCGCCGAGGTCGCCGTCACCGGGAGCACCGTCACCCAGAGCGCCGTCACCGGGAGCACCGTCACCCAGAGCGCCGCCGCCGTCGTCACGGGACGGCGACCGCGGCGGGGCGGAGTCGAGCTCGGTCATGTCCTCGACGGGGACGACGACCTCGATCTCGATCTCCTTCTCCGAGGGGGGCTGCACCACGACGGCCGGACGGGGACCGCCGAGGAACTCGGCGACCTCGCTCACCGGGCGCACGGTCGCCGACAGCCCGACGCGCTGCGCGGGGGCGGGCAGGAGGGCGTCGAGCCGCTCCAGGCTGAGGGCCAGGTGGGCGCCGCGCTTGGTGCCCGCCACCGCGTGCACCTCGTCGACGATGACCGTCTCCACCCCGCGCAGCGCCTCGCGGGCCTGGCTGGTCAGCAGCAGGAACAGCGACTCGGGGGTCGTGATGAGGATGTCGGCGGGCCTGGCCGCGAACCGGCGCCGCTCCTCCGGCGAGGTGTCGCCCGATCGGATCGCCACGGAGATCTCCGGCACCGGCAGCCCGAGCCGCCGGGCGGTCTGCCGCAGCCCGGTCAGCGGCGCCCGGAGGTTGCGCTCGACGTCGACCGCCAGCGCCTTGAGCGGCGACACGTAGAGCACCCGGCAGCGCCGGGCGGCCTCGCCGTCCTCTCCGGCGCGCCCGCGGGGACCGCCGGAGCCGCGAGGATCCCGCCGGTCGCCGGGCTTCCGGACGCCCCGCGCGGTCCCGCCGGACGGGGCGGAGCCGGGCCCGCCGTCCGCCCCGGAGACAGCGGCCGTCTCCGCCGCCTCCGCCGCGCGCTCGGCGGCCAGCCGGTCGAGCGACCAGAGGAACGCCGCCAGCGTCTTACCGGAGCCGGTGGGCGCGACGACGAGGGTGTTGTCCCCGCGGGCGATCGAGGCCCACGCCCCCTCCTGGGCGGCGGTGGGCATGGCGAAGGCGCCGGCGAACCATTCCCTGGTCACCGGGCTGAAGTGGTCGAGCGCTGAGCCGGTCACGGATCCATACTGCCCTCCGCCACCGACAGAACCGTCCGCGCGCGGGACGTCGCACGGTGCGGGGGGATACCGACCGGATCGACCTTGAACATGATCTGAAAGGACCCGAAGTCCTCATTATCCGTTTTAAACCTTTTGTCCGCATAATTCTCGCGTGCACAGTTACGACGAGCGGCTGACGGACCTGGTCTTCTCCTACATGAAGGAGCGGCTCTCACTCGACCCCGTCCCCCTCGACAACCCCGGCGTGAAGGACAAACTCGACGCGGCCCTCGCCGGGCTCATCACGCCCGGCGGCACCGACGCCGGGAAGGTCCTGGACGTCTACGCGACCCAGCTGGCCCCGGCGGTCATCTCCGCCGACAGTCCCCGCTTCCTGTCGTTCATCCCGGCCGCCCCCACCAAGGCCGCCCTGCTGTTCGACATGGTGGTCTCCTGCGCGTCGCTGCAGGGCATCTCCTGGCTGGAGGCCTCCGGCGCGATCGCCGCGGAGAACCAGGTGCTCAGACTGATCGCCGACAGGGCCGGCATGCCGGCCGGCGCGGGCGGCTGCTTCGTCTCCGGCGGCTCGGCCGCCAACCTGTCCGCGCTCGTCGTGGCCAGGGACACCGCCCGGCACCGCCGCCCCGGGGGCCGCCTGCGCGTCGCCGTCAGCGACCAGGCGCACTCCTCCGTCTCCAACACGCTGCGGATCATCGGCGTGGACGCCCTCGTCGTGCCGTCCGCCGATCACCGCCTCACCGGAGAGGCGCTGCGCGCGGCCCTGGCGGCCGACCCCGACCCCTCCGACGTGATCGCCGTCGTGGCCACCTGCGGAACCACCAACGCCGGGATCATCGACGACCTCGCCGGGGTCTCGGAGGTCGCCCGCGAGCGCGGCATGTGGTTCCACGTGGACGGCGCGTACGGCGGCGCGGGGCTGTTCGCACCCTCCGTGCGCCACCGCTACGAGGGGATCGAGCACGCCGACTCCTTCGTCGTCGACCCGCACAAGTGGCTGTTCGCGCCCTTCGACTGCGCGGCCCTGCTCTACCGCGAGCCCCGCCTGGCCCGCGCCGTGCACACCCAGGACGCCTCCTACCTCGACGTCCTGCACGTGGAGGGCGACGAGTGGAACCCCACCGACTACGCCTATCACCTGACCAGGCGCGCCCGCGGCCTGCCGCTCTGGTTCTCCCTCGCGGTCAACGGCACCGACGCCTACACCGAGGCCGTCGAGAGGGGGCTGTGGCTGGCCCGCGAGACCGCCGCGCTGATCGGCCGCACCGGACACCTGGAGCTGATCCGCGAGCCCGAACTGTCGGCGGTGCTCTTCCGCCGCGTCGGCTGGACCGGGCGGGACTACTACAAGTGGTCCGAGCGGCTGCTCGCCGGGCAGGTCGGGTTCGTCACGCCGACCGGATGGGAGGGCGAGACGATCGGAAGGTTCGCGTTCCTGCATCCCGGCACGACGATGGAGATCGTGGAGGAGATCATCGCCACGACGGCGTGACCGCGGCCCGGGGTGGCCCGCTGCGGGTCCACCCCGGGCCCACCGCCGGGCTCACTGTTGGGTCCACCGTGGGCCTGCGGCGCAGGTCCCGGGTCCGTCCCGGCCCGTGCCGGGCGGCGTGGCCGCCCGGCGGACACCGGGCGCGTCCGGTCATGAGCACCGCGGGGAGGGGCCAGACTGGAGGCATGCGCCTGTCGGATTTCTGGAACCGGATGAGACTCCACTTCGGTGACGCCTACGCCGAGTCGTGGGCCCGCGACTACGTCATCGCCGGCCTGGACGGCAGGACGGTGAACCAGGCGCTGGCGGACGGCATCGCCGCCAAGGACGTCTGGCGGGCCGTGTGCGGGGTGTCCGACGTCGCCGCCGCCCTGCGCTGAGCGCCGGCGCGCGCCGATCCGCCGTCCGCACCGTCCCGCCGGTCCATGCCGCGCGGCCGATTCGCCATGCCGTCGTCCGCGACATCCCGTCGTCCACGCCGATCCGCCGTGTGCGCCGATCCGCCGTGCGCGCCGATCGGCCGTCCCGCCGGTCCGTGCCGTGCGGTCCATCCGTCCCGCGACGCGGGGTGCCGGGGACGGATGGGAGCGTCGAGCCTCCGTCGAACAATCGTTCGGCTATATTGGACACGCCGCCACCGATGGCGTGCTCTTCCAGAAAATGTCGGTCGCACCCCGTAGCTTTCTGGCAACCGATTCATCCCGTGACCCTCCAGGGGGGCTCCCATGGCAGCTAACGACCGCGAGAAGGCGCTCGAGACCGCTCTCGCCCAGATCGAGCGGCAGTTCGGCAAGGGCTCCGTCATGCGTCTCGGCGACGAGGCGCGGGCGCCCATCGAAGTGATCCCGACCAGCTCCATCGCACTCGACGTCGCTCTCGGCATCGGCGGGTTCCCGCGCGGCCGCATCATCGAGATCTACGGTCCCGAGTCCTCGGGTAAGACCACGGTCGCCCTGCACGCGGTGGCCAACGCCCAGAAGGGCGGCGGCATCGCGGCGTTCATCGACGCCGAGCACGCCCTCGACCCGGATTACGCGAAGAAGCTGGGCGTCGACACCGACGCGCTCCTCGTCTCCCAGCCCGACACCGGTGAGCAGGCGCTGGAGATCGCCGACATGCTGATCCGGTCCGGCGCGGTCGACCTGCTGGTCATCGACTCGGTCGCGGCCCTGGTGCCCAAGGCCGAGATCGAGGGCGAGATGGGCGACAGCCACGTCGGTCTCCAGGCGCGCCTGATGTCCCAGGCCCTGCGCAAGATCGCCGGCGCGCTCAACAGCAGCGGCACCACGGCGGTCTTCATCAACCAGCTCCGCGAGAAGATCGGCGTCATGTTCGGCTCGCCCGAGACCACGACCGGTGGAAAGGCGCTGAAGTTCTACGCCTCGGTCCGTCTCGACATCCGCCGCATCGAGACGCTCAAGGACGGCACGGAGGCGGTCGGCAACCGCACCCGGGTGAAGGTCGTCAAGAACAAGATGGCCCCGCCCTTCCGCGTGGCCGACTTCGACATCCTCTACGGCGTCGGCATCTCCCGTGAGGGCGGTCTGATCGACATGGGTGTCGAGCACGGCTTCGTCCGCAAGTCCGGCGCCTGGTACACCTACGAGGGCGACCAGCTGGGCCAGGGCAAGGAGAACGCCCGCAACTTCCTGCGGAACCACCCGGACATGGCCAACGAGATCGAGAAGAAGATCAAGGAGAAGCTCGGCATCGGCCCGCGCCTGGACAGCCCGGCCACCCCGCCGCCCGCCGCTTCCGCTCCCACTGCTCCCGCTCCCGCTCCCGCCGCGTCCGGCCGGGGTTCCAAGGCGACCCCCAAGCCGGGTGACGCCTGATCCGGGAGCGGCCGATGACGACGGGACCTGACTCGACGACAGGACCGACGGGATCCGACTCCGGTCCGGCCGGCCAGGCCGGATCGCGGGACTGGGGTGCCTGGCCCGACGTGCCCGAGCCCTCGGGTTCCTCCCGGAAGGGGGGAAGACGCGAGGGCCGGCGCGGAGGGAGGCGTTCCCGGAGCGCCCCCGACGGGCGTCTCCCGGAAGGGCCGGTCGAGGGCTCCCCGGCGAGCCAGGGCCCCGACGCCGACCCGCAGGCGATGGCTCGCGCCATCTGCCTGCGGTTGCTGACCATGGGGCCGCGCACCCGGGCGCAACTCGCCGAGGCGTTGCGCAAGCGCGACGTGCCCGACGAGGCGGCCGAGGCCGTACTCGAACGGTTCTCCGAGGTCGGGCTCATCGATGACGAGGCGTTCGCCGCCGCCTGGGTGAGCTCGCGCCACACCGGGCGGGGGCTGGCCCGCAGGGCGCTCGCCTCGGAGCTCCGGCATCGCGGGGTCGACGAGGACACGGTGAAGGAGGCCGTGGAGCAGCTCGACCCCGAGCAGGAGGAGGAGACCGCCCGCAGGCTGGTGGCGCGCAAGCTCTCCGCCACCCGGGGGCTGGACCGTGCAGTCCGGACCCGCAGGCTGGCGGGCATGCTCGCCCGTAAGGGGTACGGTCCGGGGCTGGCGTTCCGCGTGGTCCGTGAAGCCCTGGAGAATGAGGAGCCGGAAGGCGCCGCGTTCGCCGACGACCTCGACCACCCCTTCGACTGACGCGCTCCCCGGCCTGAAGGCCGGAGCGCCGCGGACGATTCCGGTAGCACTCCGGTCCGGGCGGCGCCTCCGCGATGCCGCTCCGGAACGCCGCCTTCGCGATGCCGGCCGGTTCGTAGTGCGCCTTTGCTTGCCCGTTACCTGTTTGACGCTTAGCCTCGACGACAGTGAGGAGTTACTCCGCGCAGTGCGGATTGTCATAACGGTTGATTACGGGCGAACAAAGCGGCGGATGAGGGCGGACGACGCGTCGGCGTGATCAGCCGGTGTGGAGTGGACCCTCGGTCGGCACCTGCCGTGGTGACGACACCGCCTGACTTCTCCGTGCCGTGCGTGTGACCCCTCGCATGCTTGATATCCGCGACGCGAGGAGGGCGGGGCGCGCATGGATCCGATTGTGGTCGTCATACTGACCGGGGCCGTCGCGGTTCTTTCGGTGGTGACGATAGTCGCGTTGATCGTGTTGCTGCGCCGTACCGGCGGCGGGCCGATAGGCCCTTCTCCCGCGCAGCTGGCCGAGGTCCAGACCGAGCTGGAGGCCGCCCGGCGGGAGGCCGCCGACATCCGGGCCAAGGCGGAGAGCGACGCGGGGGATATCCTGCGCAGGTCCGAGCTGGCCGTCGAGGCCGCCGCGGAGCTGCGCAAGGAGGCCGAGGCGGAGAGCCGGGGCCTGAAGTACGAGATCAAGGAGCTCCGCTCGGACCTGGAGCGGCGGGAGAACCGGCTGGCCGAGCGGGAGCAGCGCCTGGACGAGGAGGCGAGACGCCAGGCCGAGCGGGCCCGCAAGCTCGCCGAGACCGAGACCGAGCTGGCCGCCCGCCGGGAGGAGCTCGACCGCGTCGCCGATGAGCGCAGGGCCGTTCTGGAGCGGGTCGCCGGTCTCACCGGTGGCGAGGCCAAGACCGAACTGGTGCGCGAGATCGAGAACCAGGCCAAGCGCGAGGCCGCCCTGATCGTCCGGCAGATCGAGAGCGACGCCCGCAAGGAGGGCGAGAAGCGCGCCACCAAGATCGTCACACTGGCGGTCCAGCGGGTGGCCACCGAGCAGACCGCCGAGTCCGTCGTCAGCGTCCTGCACCTGCCGGGCGACGAGATGAAGGGCCGCATCATCGGCCGCGAGGGCCGCAACATCCGCGCCTTCGAGACGACGACCGGGGTCAACCTCATCATCGACGACACGCCCGAGGCGGTCCTCCTGTCGTGCTTCGACCCGGTCCGCCGTGAGACCGCCCGGCTGACGCTGGAGAAGCTCGTGCTCGACGGGCGCATCCATCCCCAGCGGATCGAGGAGGCGCACGAGCGCAGCAGGGCGGAGGTCAGGGAGCTGTGCGTGCGGGCCGGTGAGGACGCCCTGGTGGAGCTGGGCCTCACCGACATGCACCCGGAGTTGGTCACCCTGCTCGGCCAGCTCCGCTACCGCACCTCCTACGGCCAGAACGTGCTGGGCCATCTCATCGAGTCGGCCCACATCGCCGGGATCATGGCCGCCGAGCTCCGGCTCGACCCGACGCTGCTCAAGCGCTGCACCGTCCTGCACGACATCGGCAAGGCCCTCACCCACGAGGTCGAGGGCAGCCACGCGCTCATCGGCGCGGAGATCGCCAGGAGGTACGGCGAGCACGAGGACGTCGTCCACGCCATCGAGGCCCATCACAACGAGGTGGAGGTCAAGACCGTCGAGGCGGTGCTGACCCAGGCGGCCGACGCCATCAGCGGCGGCCGGCCGGGCGCCCGGCGCGAGTCGCTGGAGGCGTACGTCAAGCGGCTGGAGCGGCTGGAGGAGATCGCCACCTCCTATGACGGCGTCGAGAAGGTCTTCGCCATGCAGGCCGGCCGGGAGGTCCGCGTCATGGTGAAACCCGACGGTGTGGACGACATCCAGGCCCAGGTGATCGCCCGCGACGTGGCCAAGCAGGTGGAGGAGGAGCTCACCTACCCAGGGCAGATCCGCATCACGGTCGTGCGGGAGTCCCGCGCCACCGAGTTCGCCCGCTGAACCCGCCCGGTCCGCCTGCCCCGCCTGTCCCGTCTGCCACGTCTGCCACGTCTGTCAGCCTGGCCCGTCCGGTCCGCCCTGCCGCCCGTACGGTTCCGGCCGGTCCGTGCCCTCCGGCCCACCGGATGCCCTCTCCGGGGGCCGGACCCGCGGCCGGACCCGCGGCCGGTCCGTGGGACGGCCGGGACGGACCGGCGCCGGGCTCTCAGCCGCGGAAGATCTGCTGGTAGAAGGCGAGTTCGGTGGCCAGGGCCGCGCTGCGGGTCTCCACGCGGCGGAAACCGTGGGCCTCGCCCTCGAAGGTCATGTAGGTGCACGGGACACCGCGCTCGGCGAGCGCGTCGGCGAACGCCTGCGACTGGGCGGGCGGTACCACCGGGTCGGAGAGCCCCTGCAGGAGCAGCATCGGGCAGCTCACCCCGGCGACCCGGGCGAGCGGTTCGCGGGAGCCGTACAGGACGGGGTCCTCCGGGCCGACCAGCCACTCGACGTAGCGGGACTCGAAGTCGTGGGTGGCGGCGACGAGCGGGCCGAGTGCGCTCACCCCGTAGTAGGAGACGCCGCCGGCGAACGCGTCGGAGGCGCAGCAGGCCGCCATGACGGTCCAGCCGCCCGCGCTGCCGCCCCGGATCGCGATCCGCGCGGGATCGGCCAGACCCTGAGCCGCCAGCCACCCGGCGGCGGCGACCACGTCCTCGACGTCCACCACCCCCCACTCGCCGCGCAGCCGGTCGCGGTAGGCGCGGCCGTACCCGGTGGAGCCGCCGTAGTTGACGTCGAGCACACCGATGCCCCGGCTGGTGAAGAACGCCTTCCACAGGTCGGGCTCGCTCGTGCTGTGCGAGGTGGGGCCGCCGTGGACGGACACGATGTAGGGAGGGGGGCCCTCCCCGCGGCAGCGCGGGTTCGACGGCGGGTGGACGAACGCGTGCACCGGCCGGCCGGACCGGCTCTCGATCTCCACACTCCGTGCGACCGGGAGGTAGGCGCTCTCCGGAGGCTCCTCGGTGTCGTGCCGGAGCTCCTCGGTGCGTCCGGACGGCAGGTCCAGGCGCACGAGCGAGCGGGGCGTCGCCGGGCCGTAGCCGATCCCGACGAGTGAGCGCCCGTCGCGGTCGAGGACCGGGGCCCAGCCGGAGTAGGGCACGTCCAGGTCGGTCAGCGTGCCGCCGGCCGGGTCGAGGACGCCCAGCCGCAGGTCTCCCCGCCCGTGCAGGACCGCGATCCGCCCGTCGTCCAGTACGGCGTAGGGGTGGGCGCCGAGCTGCCACAGCGGTCCGGCGAACTCCTCCTCCGCCGGGTGGAGCGCCTCCGGGGCGGCGCCGTCCAGTGTGACCCGGTAGAGGTTCCACCAGCCCGACCGGTCGGAGACGAGGTACAGGGCGCGGTCGCCGCACCAGCGGGGGGCCAGAACCGACTCGGCGGGCCCGCCGCAGAGCGTTCGTGAACGGCCGTCGGCCAGGCGGGTGATCCGCAGCTCTGTACCGTTCCACGGCATGCGCGGGTGGTCCCAGCAGATGTAGGCCAGGTGCTCTCCGTCGGGAGAGAGCTCCGGGTAGGCGTAGAAGTCGCTCCCGCCGACGTGCTCGCGCGGTTCGGCGGAGCCGTCCAGCGGGACGGAGACGATCGAACGGCTCACCCGCCCGTCGTCGTGGTGCCGCTCCCGGACGCACCAGACCCGGCCGTCGCGGACGCTCATGTCCGCGTAGCGGAGCCCCGCGTCCCGGCCGGGCTCCGGCGTGATCGGCCGGGGCTCGCCGCCCGGGAGCAGCAGGTGAAGACGCTGGTCGGCGAGGTTGGCGAACACCACGCCGCCGCCCGGGACGACCGCGTAGGCGCGCCCGCCGTACTCGTGGACACGGGTACGGGCGCTCCACGGCGGGGCCAGCAGCTCGTGGAGCGTGCCGTCGGGATCGCGCCGCATGATCGTGGTCCGTCCGCCCTCGGCGGGGCGGTCCTCGGTCCACCACACCTGCTCGCCGGACACCGTCGGATACGCCGGGCGCAGCCCGGACCGGGCCACCTCGGCGGTGGACACCGGCGAAGGCCAGGCGGCGTACGGCAGGACGGCCTGCTCGGGGGACATGAGGTCATCCTGCCCGATAACCCGGCGCGTGTCGCCGGTATGACACGCGCCATGGCCGCGCCGGAACAGGTCCGGCCGCCCGCACGGGACGGCGGGCGGCCGGAACGGGATCGCGGCTCAGACGGGAGTGGCGCCGCTGCCGACGGCCACGCCGACCGCACCCGGCGGCTCGATCGGCCCGGCCGCGGACTTGCGGCTGCGGCGGCTGCGCCGCTCCAGCCAGGTGGCCACGGCGCTGAGCGTCATGTTCAGGCCCACGTAGATGATCCCGATGACGATGGCGGCCGGGATCAGCGACCCGAAGTTGACCGCAGGGATGATCTTGAAGCCCATGTTCAGCAGGTCGACGTAGGCGATGATGTAACCGAGGGCGGTGTCCTTGAGCAGCACCACGAGCTGGCTCACGATCGCCGGCATCATCGCGGTGACGGCCTGGGGGAGCAGGATCAGCCGCATGACCCCGCCCTTGCGCAGCCCGATCGCGTAGGCGGCCTCCGACTGTCCCTTGGGGACGGCGCGGATGCCCGCCCGGACGATCTCGGCCAGCACCGACCCGTTGTACAGGGTCAGACCCGTCACCAGCGCGATCAGCGTGTAGTCGCCGCCGCCGAACGCACTGGGCGCCAGGTAGAAGATGAAGAAGATCAGCAGCAGCAGCGGAATCGCCCGGAAGACCTCGACGACCACGCCGGCGGGCACCCGGAGCCACGCGTGGTCCGACAGCCTGGCCAGGCCGAAGATCGCGCCGAAGACCAGTGCGAAGATCGCGGCGAGACCCGCCGCCTTCAGCGTGCCGAGCAGACCGGGGATGATGTAGACGGTCCAGGTGTCGAGCCGGACGAACGGCTCCCAGATCTGCCCGTCCCACTGGCCCTTGGCGTCGAACCTGGCGTAGACGACGTAGAGGACGGCGACCACGGCGACCGCCGCCACCAGCGTCAGGACGTTGTTGCGCAGCCGCGCGCGGGGTCCCGGCGTGTCGAACAGGACCGACACTTCGGATCGGCTCATCGGGCCACCGCCAGACGGTTGGCGAGCCAGCCGGTGAGGAAGCCGATCGGCAGGGTGACCACCATGAACGCGATGACGAGCCCGATGAAGATGGGGATCGACACGCCGGTCTCGTCGAAGGTGTCCTTCATGACGAACGCTGACTCCGCCAGGTAACCGGCCGCCACCGCGACCGTGGTGTTCTTGATCATTGCGATCATCACGCTGCCCAGCGGGGCGATGACCACGCGGAACGCCTGCGGAAGGATGATCATCCTCAGTGACTGGAAGAACGTCAGCCCGATCGCGCGGGCCGCCTCCGCCTGCCCCAGCGGCACCGTGTTGATCCCCGAGCGCAGCGCCTCGCAGACGAACGTCGCCGTATAGGCCGACAGGCCCAGCGTCACCAGCCAGAACCCGTTGCTGCTCGGCTCGTCCGAGAAGGTGAGCCCCAGGGTGTCGCTGAGGCCCAGCGCGGAGAACGCCAGGACCAGTGTGAGCGGGGTGTTCCGCACGATGTTGACATAGGTGGTGCCGACGGCCCGCAGGACCGGGACCGGCGCGACCCGCATCGACACCAGGATCGTGCCCAGGATCAGGGACAGGACAGCGCAGACCAGGGAGAGCTGCACGTTCTTCAGGAAGCCCGCCAGCAGGTCCGGCGCGTATTTGATCAGATCGTCCATCGTGCTCCATCGGGGGACGGCAGCGGCCGGTGGCCCGAGGTCGGGTCACCGGCCGCCGCTCCTACGAGACCGGTCGTGGCGTCAGGCGCAGGGCTCGAACTTCGGCGCCTCGGTGGGCAGCTCCAGACCCTGGGTCTTGCCGAACCACTTGTCCAGCAGCTGCTTGGCCGTGCCGTCCTGGTACATCTTGGTGATGGCCGTGTTGATGGCCTCGCAGGTCTTGGTGTCGCCCTTCTTCAGGCCGACGCCGTACTTCTCGTCGGTGAACGGCTGGCCGAGGACCTTGAACTTGTCGGGCGCCTGCGCGGCGAACCCGGCGAGGATCAGGTTGTCGGTGGTGACGGCGTCCAGGTTGCTGCCCTGGAGCTTGGCCACGCACTCGGAGTAGGTCGCCGCGCCGACGAGCTGGGCGTCCAGGTCGAGCTCACCCTCCGGCGGCGGGTCGGTGATCCGCTTGTAGGAGTTGGAGCCGGCCACCTGGCAGATCCGCTTGCCCGCGAGGTCCGTCGGCTTGGTGACCTTGGTGTCGTCGGCGCGGACCATGACGTCCTGGTGGGCGACGATGTACGGCCCGCCGAAGGTCACCTTCGGCTTGCGGCTGTCGGTGATGGAGTAGGTCGCCACGATCATGTCCACCGTGCCGTTGGCGAGGAACGCCTCACGGTTGGAGGAGGCGGACTCCTTCCACGTGATGTCCACGTCCTGGCCGCCGCCCAGCTCCTTGACGATGTACTTGGCGACGTCGACGTCGAACCCCTCCGGCTCGGCGCCCTTCTTCAGGCCCATGCCCGGCTGGTCCCACTTGGTGCCGACGACGATCTTCTTGGCGCCCTTGACCTTGTCCACGACCGTCGAGTAGGCGGCGCTGCCGCCGTCCCCGCCGTCGTCGCCCCCGCAGGCGGCCAGACCCAGAGTGAGCGCGCCGACGGCCGCCAGCGCCGCACCGGCACGTAGTAGTCGCATGTTTTCGTTACCCCTTTTTCCTGGAAATGTGCAGCCGGCCTGAGAGCCTCAGTGGGTGAGGATCTTGGAGAGGAAGTCCTTGGCGCGATCGGTCCGGGGAGCGGTGAAGAACTCGTCGGGGGTGTTCTCCTCGACGATCTGCCCGTCGGCCATGAACACCACCCGGTCGGCCGCGCGGCGGGCGAAGCCCATCTCGTGCGTCACGACCGCCATCGTCATGCCTTCGGCGGCGAGCCCCACCATGACGTCGAGCACCTCCTGGACCATCTCCGGGTCCAGCGCGGACGTCGGCTCGTCGAAGAGGATCATCTTCGGGTCCATGGCCAGGGCCCGGGCGATGGCCACCCGCTGCTGCTGGCCGCCGGAGAGCTGGGCGGGGTACTTCGACGCCTGCGCGCCGATCCCGACCCGGTCCAGCAGCTCCATGCCCCGGCGCTCGGCCTCGGCCCTGGCGGTGCCCCTCACCTTGATCGGCCCCAGCGTGACGTTCTCGAGGATCGTCTTGTGCGCGAACAGGTTGAAGGACTGGAACACCATGCCGACCTCCGACCGGAGCCGGGCCAGGGCCTTGCCCTCGACCGCGAGCGGCTGCCCGTCGAAGGTGATCGCCCCTCCGTCGATGGTCTCCAGCCGGTTGATCGCCCGGCACAGGGTCGACTTGCCGCTGCCCGAGGGGCCGATGACGACCACGACCTCGCCGCGGGAGATGGTCAGGTTGATGTCGCGCAGGACGTGCAGGCTGCCGAAATGCTTGTTCACGTCCTTGAGCACGACAAGAGGAGTCGCGTCCCCGTTCTCCGTCATGGAGCACAACGTAAAGCCGTGAAGGGCACCTCGGGCTAACCCTGCGGTACCGATCAGGTCACGACCTGGAGATATGCGATGAAATAGGGATGAATTCGTGTCAGAGCCGCTCCGGAGTGTCAGATCCGCGCGAGACCCGCCGGGTCGAGTGTCAGTTTGCATGGTTCGGTCAGCTCGGCCACCCCTCCGGCCGCGACCCGGTGGACGAGCCGGTAGCCGCCGTCCTCGTCGAGCTCGTAGGTGAACACGATCGGCAGCCGCTCGTTGCCCTGTCCCTGGAAGGGGAGCATCTCGATCCGCCAGAAGTGGGGGATGCCCGCCTCGGCGTACTTGGAAGGCTTCAGCCTGCGGTCGGTCGCCGTGGTGGACCTGGAGACGATCTCCACGACCAGGCGGACCCACTCGGGCCTGGCCAGTTTGGCTCCGTCGCGGAAGGGCTGTCGCTCGACCACGATGACGTCGGGTATGACCCCCGGCTTGTCGTCCAGCAGCAGGCCCGTGGCGGTGATGGCCGCCAGCTCTTCCGGAAGGGACGTGTGCAGCAACAGGCGGAGGTTGTCGCCGATCCACTGATGCTGGGCCGGTGGGGCAGGGGACACGATGAGGCTCCCGTCGATGAGCTCGTAACGACTGCCGTCGTCGCGTGAGTTGAGCTCGAACCACTCATCGACACTGAGCTCCCCGGGGGTGGACCAGGGGCCGTTCCGCTTCGGCGCCGCCTTCTTCCTGTGAGGCTTGTTGGCCTTCACCGGCGCCTCCGAGGTCTGCACGAGCATCGCCATACGGCTCACCGCCCCAAATGCTCTGTCGGTCGAGTCTTATTCTCGCACGCGGCTTCGGGCCCCACCCTAACAAGGATCATTACTCTCCGTTTGTTTTTCCTTACCGAAAGTGTGGGGGGTGGCGGCCGTACCGGGAGGCCGCGCGGAGCGCCTACCCTTGTCTGTTGAGATGACTGCCACCGTGGAGAGCACCCGCACGTACGAGGTCCGTACCTACGGGTGCCAGATGAACGTGCACGACTCCGAGCGCCTGTCGGGCCTTCTCGAAGACGCCGGATACGTCCCGGCACCCGAGGGGGAGACGGCCGACGTGGTCGTGTTCAACACCTGCGCCGTCCGGGAGAACGCCGACAACCGGCTTTACGGCAACCTCGGCCACCTGCGTCCCACGAAGGCGGGCAGGCCCGGCATGCAGATCGCCGTGGGCGGCTGCCTGGCCCAGAAGGACCAGGGGGAGATCGTCCGCAGGGCGCCCTGGGTGGACGTGGTGTTCGGCACCCACAACATCGGCTCGCTGCCGGTGCTGCTGGAGCGGGCCCGCGTCCAGCGGGAGGCGCAGGTCGAGATCAAGGAGTCGCTGGAGACCTTTCCCAGCACGCTGCCCACCAAGCGGGAGTCCGCCTACGCCGCCTGGGTGTCGGTCTCGGTCGGCTGCAACAACACCTGCACGTTCTGCATCGTGCCGTCGCTGCGCGGCAAGGAGAAGGACCGCCGCCCCGGCGACGTCCTGGCCGAGGTGCGCACCCTGGTGGGCCAGGGGGTCCTGGAGGTCACGCTCCTCGGCCAGAACGTCAACACCTACGGCGTGGAGTTCGGCGACCGCTTCGCCTTCGGCAAGCTGCTGCGCGCCTGCGGCGACGTGGAGGGGCTGGAGCGGGTCCGCTTCACCAGCCCGCACCCGGCCGCCTTCACCGACGACGTCATCGCCGCGATGGCCGAGACGCCCAACGTGATGCACCAGCTCCACATGCCGCTGCAGTCGGGCTCCGACCGTGTCCTGAAGGCGATGCGCCGCTCCTATCGCGCCGAGCGCTACCTCGGCATCATCGAGCGGGTCCGCGCGGCCATGCCGGACGCCGCCATCTCCACCGACATCATCGTGGGCTTCCCCGGCGAGACCGAGGAGGACTTCCAGGCCACCCTCGACGTCGTGCGCGCCTCGCGCTTCGCCAACGCCTTCACCTTCCAGTACTCCATCCGGCCCGGCACGCCCGCCGCCACCATGGACGACCAGGTCCCCAAGGAGGTCGTGCAGGAGCGCTACGAGCGCCTCGTGGCCCTGCAGACCGAGATCTCCTGGGAGGAGAACGGGAAGCAGGTCGGCCGGACGATCGAGGTGCTGGTGGCCGAGGGTGAGGGCCGCAAGGACGAGGCGACCCGCCGCCTGTCCGGCCGCGCCCCCGACAACCGCCTGGTGCACTTCACGCCGAGCTCCCGGGACGGCGACGCCGCCGGGACGCCGCGCCCCGGTGACATGGTCGCCGTCGAGATCACCTACGCGGCGCCGCACCACCTGGTCGCCGACGGCCCGATGCTGGGCCTGCGCCGTACCCGCGCGGGCGACGCCTGGGAGGCCCGGCAGGCCGCCCCGGCCGCCTCGGGCGGGGGCGTCCTGCTCGGCATGCCGGCGATCGGCCGGCCCGCCCCGCTTCCGCAGGAGACGCCGGGCTGCTCCGTCAGCCCCTGAACCGCGTGGGCCGATCCGGCCCACCGCTTCCGTACGGCCCGCCGCGGCGCCTCCGAGCGGCGGGCCATCGCCCCGTCTCCACCGCCGCTCTCCCGTACGGCCGCTCTCCCGTACGCCTGCCGCGGCGTGTCCCGCGCGGCGGGCCGTGATGGTGCTCCGCCGGTCTTTTTCCAGTCCTCCGCCCGTTTTTTCCAGTCCTCCACCCGATCGGCCCGGAGTCCGCCCACCCGGTGCGGAACCGCCCGCCGAGCCGCCGGTCGGGGCGGATTTCCGGGGTCGCGCCGGATTGTCCCCGGTCGTCGGCTCCACCGATGGTAAGTCGTGATTTCGTTGTGATCAGTGTGCGATCACACCATTCCTGTGGCTAGTGTGGTCCGGCGCCCGCGGAAGCCGTGGAGGTTTCCCCCCGATAACCGCAGGGAGTTGTTCCGAATGCGCGTCCCCTCATCTCCGGGTCACCCTCAGCAGCCCGGAGACCACGTCCCCTCGTCTCCGGGCCACCCCCGACAGTCCGGAGACCCCATCCCCTTCTCACCGGACCACCCCCGGCGGCTCGGAGAGACCGAGATCCTCGCCGGCCCCGCCGGTGAACCCCTCCCCGCCGGTGAGACCACCGGCAAGCCCGCCCCCACCCGCAGGCGGAAGCGCGGTCCGGCCATGACCGTCGCCTCCGCCGTCGCAGGGGTGGCGGTGGCCGCCGTCGTGGGCGCCGGCATCGTCTTCGCCGTCGCCGGCGGCGACGATCCCGCCGGTCCGTCGGCGCCGAACGGCACCGGAACCAGCCAGGAGGCCGGCCAGGACCCGGCCTCCGGCGAGTCCGGCCGGCAGTCCGGAGACGCCTCCTCGGACGGATCCGGCGGATCCGAGGCGTCCGAAGGATCCGGCGGTTCCGGTGATTCCGGCGGATCCGTCGGAGACGCCGGATCGGGCACGGAGCGCGCCGCGGGCGGCGGCGACGGCGCGGCCACCGGAAGCGGCTCGCAGAGCGGCTCCCGCTCCTCGAACGGCGACACGACCGGTAAGACCACGACCGGCAAGAAGAGCTCGTCCGCGCCCGCCAAGGAGCACCAGAGCGGCACCGGGTCGTCCTCGGGCGAGGACGGCTCCGTCGACCCCCGCTCGGACGGCCCTCCCGGATCCGTCCCCCCGAACGGTCCCAACGGCTGACGGCGGCCACCGGCGGCGGCCGGCACCCGATCCCTTAGTCTGGCCGGGTGCTTGCCGCCGCCGCCGTGTGTCCTCACCCGCCGCTGCTGGTCCCCGAACTCGCCGGCGCAGCGGGCCCCGAACTCGACGACCTCCGGGCGGCCTGCGCGGCCGCGCTGGACGCGCTGCGTGACGCCCGCCCCGAACGGATCGTGGTGGTCGGCGGAGCGGACCTGGCCGGAGAGCACGGGGCCGGCGCCGCGGGGAGCCTCGCGCCCTGGGGTGTCGACGTCCGGGCCGGTGAGGGTGAGCCGGTCCTGCCCCTGTCCCTGACGATCGGGCGCTGGCTGCTCGACCGGGCGGGGATGGCCGCCTCGTCCTTCCACGCGGTGCCGTTCGACGCCTCGCCGGCGGAGTGCGCCGCGCTCGGCGCGCGGCTGGCGGACGGACCGGGCCGGGTGGCGCTGCTCGTCATGGCCGACGGCTCGGCCCGCCTGACGGAGAAGTCCCCCGGGTACCTCGACCCCCGCGCCGAGCCGTACGAGGCCGCGATCGTCGGCGCGCTGGCCCGGGGAGACGCCCGGGAACTCGCGGCGCTCGACCCGGGCGAGGCCGCGGAGTCGCAGGTGGCCGGTCGTGCGGCCCTTCAGGTCCTCGCCGGGGCGGGCGGTGCGTCGCACGCCGAGGTGCTCTACCACGCGGCCCCCTACGGCGTCGGCTACTTCGTCGCCCGCTGGACCGGATGACCCCGTCGCGGAACGGGGCGGAAACCGGTGGCCGCGGCGCGAAACGGAGCGGACGCCGGTGGCCGCGACGCGGAACCGGGACGGTCATCGGCCATCGGTCATCGATGGTCGCGGCGCGGGACCGCGACACGCATCAGGTCGTGGGCGAGCACCACCTCGCCGTCGAAGGCCAGGCGCGCCTCCTCCGTGAACCGGGGCTCGTCGGCGGCGTCGTAGCGTTCGGAGACGTGGGTCAGCACCAGGCGGCGCACCCCGGACTCGGCGGCGACCCGGCCGGCCTGGGCGGCGGTCAGGTGGCCGTACCGCGCGGCGAGGTCCGACTCCGAGGACAGGAACGTGGACTCGATCACCAGCAGGTCCACGCCCTCGGCGAGCGCGAGGACGCCGTCGCACAGCGCGGTGTCCATGACGAACGCCGCGCTCTGGCCGGGGCGGGGCTCGCTGCACTCCGAGAGGAGCACGACCGACCCGTCAGGGGCGCGCACCGAGCCCTCGCGCTGGAGTTCGCCGACCGCCGGGCCCCGGATGCCGCGCTCGGCGAGCCGCCCGGGAAGCATCCTCCGGCCGTCCGGCTCGTCGAGGCGGTAGCCGTAGGACTCGACGGGATGGGAGAGCGGCCGGGCGGTGAGGGTCACCGGCCCGGCGTCGAAGGCCGGCGCGGGGCCCGAGAGCGGGCACTCGTCGATCACCGAGGTGTCGGCGAAGACGCTGGCGTGGCGCAGCCGCCGCCAGTAGGTCTCGCCGCTCGCCGGGTAGGCCGCCCGGACCCGGTGGGTCACACCGTCCCTGGCGATGCGCTGGACGACGCCCGGCACCCCCAGGCAGTGATCGCCGTGGAAGTGGGTGACGCAGATCCAGGTGACGTCGTGGGAGCCGACGCCGGCCCGGATCATCTGGCGCTGGGTACCCTCTCCCGGATCGAACAGGAACCCCTCACCATCCCATCTCAGGAGATATCCGTTGTGGTTACGGTGGCGGGTGGGGACCGCGCTTGAGGTGCCGAGGACGACGAGTTCGCGAAGGGACACGGTGCACATGGTAGGAACGGTGGCGTTCGGGAGCGTCCCGACCCCGCTGGGGGACATGCTGGCCGCCGTCACCGAGGACGGGGTGGCGGGCGTCGGCTGGAGCGGTGGCCGCGACGGGGAGCTGCGGGAACGGCTGCTGCTCCGCCTGGGGCTGGCCGAGGCCGGCGACCCCGCGCGTACGGCCCCGGTGCTGGACGAGCTGGCCCGCTACTACGCGGGGGAGTTGCGGACGTTCTCCTCGCCGGTGGACTGGCGGCTGACCACGCCGGTGCAGCGCAGGGTGCTGGGCACCCTGTACGAGACGGTCGGGTACGGCGAGGCCGTGACCTACGGCGAGCTCGCCGCCCGCAGCGGGACGGGCGTCCCCGCGCGGGCCATCGGCTCGATCATGGGCGCCAACCCGATCCCCGTCATCGTCCCCTGCCACCGGGTCATCGCCGGGAACGGCCTGGGCGGTTTCAGCGGCGGTGAGGGCGTGGAGTCCAAGCGGTGGCTGCTGACCCTGGAGGGCTACCTGCAGCCGATGCTCGACTGGGGCTGACCGGCTCCGGCCGGATGAATCGGTCGGCCGGCCAGGAATCGGGCAGGACAAGGCGCCGGACGGAACCTCGGAACCGTCCGGAGACGGGTGCCGGACAGCGGAACCGTCCGGAGACGGCGGGCCTCCGGGCCGTCGGAGAGGCCGCCGGGGCGCCCGGCGCCGTGGCCGGAGACCTTCGCGACGGCGCCGCCCCGGCGGAAACCGGTGCCGGGCCGGACGGGCCCGGTGAACCTTCCCGGTGGCGGCTAGGGCGCCGGGGGCGCTCCGGGGCGGCCCGGGGCAGGCGGCGCGTCGGTGTCGGTCTCGGGCCGGCCGGGCGGCGTGCCGTGCTCGCCGTATCCCGCGGCGGTGCCCGCCTCGCCGTACCCTCCGGTCTCACCGGGCTCGCCGGGCCGGGCGGTCATCTTCTCGGCGGCCTCCCGCGCCTTCTGCGCGGCGAGGTCGATCTTGTCGTCGTACTTGCCGCCGCTCTTCTGCCTGGCCATCTGCTCGGCCTTGTCGATGCCCTTCTGGGCGAACTCCCCGGCCCGCGGGTTGCCCCGCAGCATCTCCTTGAGTTTCTGCATGATCGACATGGCTGCGTCCCCCTGTTCGACGTGACGTGACGTGACGTCAACCGCATGCATACCCACAGGGCTCACCCATACCCCGGAGGTTGACACACTTGTCCCGTGCGTCAGCTACCAGTCATCGCCGTCGTCGGCCCCACGGCGGCCGGAAAGTCGGACCTCGCCGTCGATCTCGCCCTCCGGCTGGGCGGCGAGGTGATCAACACCGACTCCATGCAGCTGTACCGGGGCATGGACATCGGCACGGCGAAGCTGACCCCGGCGGAGCGGCGCGGGGTCCCCCACCACCTGCTCGACGTCTGGGACGTCACCGAGACCGCGAGCGTGGCCGAGTACCAGAAGATGGCCCGGCCGCTGATCGAGGAGCTGCGGGCGAAGGGGACCGCGCCGATCCTGGCGGGCGGGTCCGGGCTGTACGTGCGGGCGGCCCTCGACCACCTGGAGTTCCCCGGCACCGATCCGGAGGTCCGCGCCCGCCTTTCGGCCGAGCTGGAGCGCCTCGGCCCGGCCCCGCTGTACGAGCGGCTGCGCGGGAGCGATCCGAAGGCGGCCGCGGCGATCCTGCCGGGCAACGGCCGCAGGATCGTCCGCGCGCTGGAGGTCATCGAGATCTCCGGGCGTCCCTTCTCGGCCACGATGCCCTCCTACGACGCCGTCTACGACAGCGTGCAGATCGGCGTCGAGGTGCCGAGGGACGTGCTGGACGAGCGGGTGGCGCTGCGCGTGGAGCGCATGTGGGAGGCCGGGCTGGTGGACGAGGTGCGGTCGCTGCTGCGACGCGGCCTGGCCGAGGGCCGTACGGCGAGCCGCGCGCTGGGCTACGCCCAGGTGCTGCGCCTCCTCGCCGGCGAGTGGACCGAGGAGGAGGCGAAGGCCGAGACGGTCCGGGCGACCCGCAGGTTCGTCCGCCGCCAGGAGTCGTGGTTCCGCCGCGACCCGCGGGTGGTGTGGCTCCCGCAGGAGGATCCCGGCCTGCTCGACCGCGCGCTGGCCGTGGTGGAGGGCGCTCCGCCCACGAGGTGACCGGCCGCCGTGGAGGTGCCGCGGAGGCGGCGCGCGACGGCCACCGGAGGGCGCCGCGTCCGCGAGATGACCCCGGGCACGCCCGCGGCCGGCCGGGCCCGGCCCGGGGCGCACCCGTGAGGCGACCTCCGGGCGTGTCCGCGACGGACCGGGCCCGTTGCGGGGCGCGCCCGCGATTCTCTCCCCGATCCGCGGCGTGCCTACAGTTGGGGCATGCGATTCGTGAAGGGCCACGGCACCGAGAACGACTTTGTGATCCTCCCCGATCCAGACGGCGAGCTTGAGCTGTCGGCGGCGAGGGTGGCGGCGCTGTGCGACCGGCGCGCCGGGATCGGCGCCGACGGCGTGCTGCGCGTGACGCGGACGAAGCTCGTCCCCGAGGTGGCCGGCCAGGCCGGCGAGGCCGAGTGGTTCATGGACTACCGCAACGCCGACGGCGGCATCGCGGAGATGTGCGGCAACGGGACACGCGTCTTCGCCCGCTACCTGGTCGAGTCGGGCCTGATGGACGAGGGCGAGTTCGGCGTGGCGACCCGTGGCGGGGTCAGGCGGGTACGGCTGGCCCGCGGCGGCGGCGACGTGAGCGTGGACATGGGGGCGCCCCGGGTGCTGGGCGAGAGCCGGGCGGTCGTGGGGGGCCGCGAGTACGAGGGCGTCCGCGTCGACATGGGCAACCCGCACCTGGCCTGCGTGATCGGCGACCCGGTGGCCGGGCTCGACCTGACCCGGCAGCCCGCGTTCGACCCGGAGGCGTTCCCGCACGGGGTGAACGTCGAGCTGCTCAACGCGGTGGGTCCGCACCGGATCGTGATGCGGGTCCACGAGAGGGGGGTGGGCGAGACACGGTCGTGCGGGACAGGCACCGTGGCCTCGGCGGTGGCGGCCGCGCGGCTGGCGGGGGAGAGCACCGGCACCTGGGAGGTGGAGGTCCCCGGCGGCACCCTCACCGTCACCCTCGACGAGCACACCAGCCACCTCGCGGGACCCGCGGTGCTGGTCGCCTCGGGCGAGATCCTCATCTGACGGCGGACCGGGCGGCGGATCAGGCGATGGACCGGCTGGCGGACCGGGCGATGGACCGGGCGGCGGGCCGGGCGATGGACCGGCTGGCGGACCGGCCGGCGAAAGGGACACGAGCGGACCGGCCGGGGCATCGGACCTGGCGAGATGGTCAAGTCGTTTGGGGCACGGTCGCCGACCTGGCAGACTGACGTCCCATGGACGTGGACATCTGGTCCTGGGTCGGCGACACCCAGCGGCAACTGCACGAAGCCGGGAACACCGGTCTGGCAATGGCGATCGGCGACGTGCCCGCCCAGGCACTGGAGGGCCGGTACGCGCAGCTCGACGTGCTCGCGCCGGCCATCGCCCAGCAGGCGGGAACGATGGGGCTGCCCTGGCTCGAGTTCTACGCCCGTTACTGGCACCTGATCGGCAGGGTCGGCGACCGCGCCCAGGGCGCGGTCGCCCTCGCCGACGCCGAGGCGCTGGCCGAGTTCGCCCGGCGCGAGGACGTCCGCGACTGCCCGTCGGCCCCCGGGGCCGTCCTCGCGCTGGCCATCGCGCAGGCGAACACCGACGGCCCCGGCTACGCCGCCGAGCGGCTCTCCTCCCTGGGCGCCCTCGACGTCGCGCCCGCCTCCCCGGCCTTCGCCGCCGTGGCCGAGCAGCACGTCGCCGCCCTGATCGACGCCGGCCGTCCGGTGGAGGCCGTCGCCCACGCCGAGGCCGCCGTGGCGGCGCTGCGCGAGGCCGGCCGCGAGGCGAGCTGGGAGCTGGGGGCCGCCTCGGCCCGCGCGCTGCTGGCCGCGGGGCGCCCGGAGGACGCGCTGACCGCGCTGGACGCCGCGGCCGACTTCAAGCCCGACGACCCGGTGGCCAAGGCGCACCGCGAGGGCGTGCTGCGGGCGTTCACGCTCGCCACCCTCGGCAGGACGCCGGAGGCCGTCGAGGCGCTGCCCGACCTCGACGTCGTGGCCGACCACCCGCGGGTGTGGGTGGAGTGGGCGCGGGCCATCCGCCTCCTCTCCGGCTCGGAGCAGATCACCAACAGCTGGCAGCTCGGCCGGGTCCTCAAGCAGTGGATCGACTACTTCGCCATGATGGGCGGCCACCGCGCCCGGGTCGAGCTCGCGATCATCGCCGGTCACCTGGCCGTCGCCCGGCAGGGCGTCTGGCAGACCCGGCTGCTGGCCGACCTCGCCGAGTCCGCGGCCGGCGAGCTGCGCGAGTCCGGTGACGTCGCCGGACGGGTCGCCGAGCTGCGTGCCGCGGGCGACGCGGCCACCGCGCTCCCGGCCCCCGGCCCCGAGGCCGAGCTGGTCGCCTACTTCGACGCGGCCGACGGCTTCAACGCCGACCCCGAGCGCTGGGTGGGCTGGCTGGCCCCGCTGGCCGGGCGCGACCTGGAGGCCACCCGGCGGCAGACCACCACGATGGGCTTCCTCGGTTATCCCGGCCAGGGCGCCGACACCTACTGGACCCTGCTGGTCGACTCCGGTGACGCCGCGACGGCCGACCCGGAGGACATCGGCTACATCACCGGCCTGCTGGTCGAGGCCCGCCAGGACGAGCGGCTGGAGCAGCTGGCCGAGCTGCTGCCCGCCGCGCAGCGCCACCTGGCCCTGGGCCGCCTGCACCGGGCGCGGGAGCGCTGGGAGCAGGCCGCCGCGGAGGCCGAGGCGGCGGTGACCGCCGGTGGCGCGGGCATGGAGGCGAGGCGGCTGTGGGCCGGCGCCGTACAGCAGGCCGGTGACAACGCCAAGGGCGCCGCGATCCTGAAGGAGGTCATCGACTCCGAGGAGACCGAGGCCGAGGACGTCTGGCGGATGATCACCATGGCGACGGCCGCCGAGGACTGGGAGACGGTACGGCTGGGCGCAGCCAAGGTCGGCATGCCGCTGCAGTCGGCCGAAGGGCCGATCGAGGAGGAGCTGGGCCTGGTGCGGGTCATCCTCCCCGCGCCCGACGGCAGCCAGCGGGCGGTCATCAGCCTGCGCACCGGCCCGGCCACGGCCCGCCTGGCCATCCCGCAGCCTCCCGGCATGGACTACAACGCCGGTGACCTCGTCGTCTTCGACCCGCAGCTGCTGGAGCCGATCCCGGAGAAGCCGGAGGAGCAGGAGAGCTTCATCCCGCCGTTCGCCGCGGTCAGCATGCTCCGTCCCGGCGGCTACACGAGCTGGTTCTTCGACGGCGCGGCGCCGAGCGAGGCCGACTGGGCCGAGTTCAACGAGGTCCTGGCCGAGCGCGGCTGGCCGATGTGGGTCTACAGCGACGAGAACTACACCGTGACCAACCCGGCCGACGGCGAGCGGATCCCCGGGGTCTTCGGCTGGATCGCGGTCCCGCCGAACGTGACCCCGACCGAGGTGGACGCCCTCCTCGACGACGCCACCGAGCGCTGGGTCCACCCGCTGGCCTGGCTGGACCTGGCCAGGTCGATCGACGTCGAGGTGGAGCGGCACGAGCGCATCGTCAAGGAGTACGGCCTGTAGAAGCCCGAGGCGCGGGATCCGAGGCCCGGAGCCGCGGACCCGGTGCGCCGGGCGCACATCGACCGCCCGTGAGGGAAGCCCCCTCACGGGCGGTCGGCGTTCACCTCTAGAATCTCGTTCGGTAATTACCGCGAGTGAGGGGGAACCGGATGCTGGACCGATTCCGGCTGGACGGCAAGGTCGCCATCGTCACCGGAGCCTCCTCGGGGCTCGGTGTGGCGTTCGCCCGTGGCCTGGCCGAGGCGGGCGCGGACATCGTGATCGGCGCGCGGCGCACGGAGCGCCTGGACGGCACCCGCGCGCTGGTCGAGGAGACCGGCAGGCGGTGCGTCGCCGTACAGACCGACGTGACCAGCCCTGACGACTGCCGCAGGCTGGTGGAGACCGCCGTCGCCGAGCTGGGTGCGGTGGACGTCCTGATCAACAACGCGGGCGTCGCCACGGCCGTGCCGGCGCTCAGGGAGACCCCCGAGCAGTTCCGTCAGGTCGTGGACGTCAACCTGCACGGCACCTACTGGATGGCTCAGGCGTGTGCCCAGGTCATGCGCCCCGGCTCCTCGATCGTCAACATCGGCAGCATCCTGGGGGAGACGACGGCCGGGCTGCCGCAGGCGGCCTACAGCGCGTCCAAGGCGGGTGTCATCGGCCTCACCCGGGACCTGGCCCAGCAGTGGACGGGCCGCCGGGGCATCCGGGTGAACTGCCTGGAGCCGGGGTTCTTCGCCTCGGAGATGACCGAGCAGTACGCCCCGGAGTACATGGCCCGGCAGTTGGAGACGCGGGTGCTGATGGGCCGCGCGGGCGACCCGGCCGAGCTCGTCGCCGCCGCGCTCTTCCTCGCCTCCGACGCCGGCTCCTACGTGACGGGCGCCGTGATCCCGGTGGATGGCGGGATCCTCGTCACCTGACCGGCGCGGGGGGAGAGAGGCGGCCGTGCGCGCCGGGGCGGGCGCCTGTCCGGCCGCGGCGGCCCGGTACGGGGGCGGCCGTGCACGCCGGGGCCGCCCGCCGTACCCGTGGCGCATGTGCGCTCGTCACGAAGGCATGCGAGAGTGCCTCTTACCCGAGTCACCCGACACGCTTGGGTGGGAGTGGATGGAGGAGAGTTGCAGCAGATCGATCGGCTCGGTGCGGTTGTACGGGATGAGCGCCCCTGGGGTGGTTTCGAGCGGTACACGCTCAACGAGCAGTCCACGGTGAAGATCATCGAAGTGGCGCCCGGCCAGCGGCTCAGCCTGCAGCGGCACGAACACCGCGACGAGCTCTGGGTCGCCCTCGACCCCGGCGCGGTGTTCGAGATCGACGGCGAGCGGATCGAGCCGGCGGTCGGCGACCGCGTGCTGATCAGGGCGGGCCAGACCCACCGCCTCGGCTCCTCGGGGCCGGCCGTCCGGATCCTGGAGATTGCCTTCGGCCACTTCGACGAGGCCGACATCGAGCGGCTGGAGGACTCCTACGGCCGCGCCTGAGCCGCCGGGAAGGCCGGGGAGACCCGGGGAGATCAAGGGACGAAGTATGACGAAGCGGGAGATGTCCTCCCGCTTCGGGCTCACCACCGGGTTGAGGTTTTGATCACCACCTGTCGGTGGTGGGGTACTTTGCCAGTTCATGGGTAACGAAGCGGTGTGAGAGGTGGCATAGTGCGATCGGCGACGGTGCGGGGTGCGGTCGCCGCGATGACGGCGTTCACGCTGGCCGGCTGCGGCGGCCTGACAGGGGCGGCCCCCGGCGGCGCACAGGACGCGGCCGTAGGGAAGTCCGCGGCCCAGGCGCTCAAGGATCTCGACAGGCTGCAGGTCAAGGGCCGGGCCCCGATGACCGGCTTCGACCGCGACGAGTTCGGCCCCGCCTGGGCGGACGTCGACCACAACGGCTGCGACACCCGCAACGACATCCTCAAGCGCGACCTGAAGGACGAGAGGTTCAAGGCGGGCACCCACGACTGCATCGTGGTGAGCGGCGTCCTGGACGACCCCTACAGCGGTAAGACGATCAAGTTCGAGCGGGGCCAGAGGACCAGCTCGGCGGTGCAGATCGACCACGTGGTCGCCCTCGCCGACGCCTGGCAGAAGGGCGCTCAGCAGTGGCCGGAGAGCAAGCGCAAGGAACTGGCCAACGACCCGCTGAACCTGCTGGCCGTGGACGGCCCGCTGAACGGCCAGAAGGGCGCGGGCGACGCGGCGACCTGGTTGCCGCCGCGCCGCGCCTACCGGTGCGCCTACGTCTCCCGTCAGGTCCAGGTGAAGGTCAAGTACGACCTGTGGGTGACGTCCGGGGAGAAGGACGCCATGCGGACCGTCCTGAAGTCCTGCTGATCAGTCGTCGAGCTTCCGCTTGACCCGGGTGACCTTCCCGGAGGCGGCCGACACGTGGACCTCGTACTCCCAGTGGCCCTTGCGCAGCTCGACCTTCCAGACCCGGCGTCCGTGCTCCCACTCCCGCTCGACCTCGGTCACCCGGGCGCCGGGCACCCGCTTCCGGGCGATCCGGATCGCCTCGCGGTAGGAGATGCCCGCGGTGGCGGCGGTCGCCGTGACGGCCGTCGAGGCGGTCGTCGAGGCGGCGGAGAGGGGGGCGCCGGCCGCGGGCCGGGCGGCGGCGAGGACGGTGCCGCCCTCGCCGAACAGGAGGGCTGCGGTGGTCGCGGTGGCGGCGGTCGCGAGGGCGACCTTGATGATCTGTCTCATGTGTCCAGATTCGCCGCGATCACGATAGCGCCGCGCTAAGCCCGCCCTAAAACAAGCCGAGCCCCGGGGCGCTCCGTGAAGCGAGCCGCGCCCTGGAGGACCACACGAAACGAGCCGCGTTTCCGGGACGCTCCGCGGAACGAGCCGTGCCCCGGAGGACCACACGAAACGAGCCGCGTTTCCGGGCCGCTCCGAAAAGTGGGCCGCGCCCTGGGGCACTACGCCCCGCCCAGCAGGAGGACGACGCTCGCGCCGCCCGTCGCGGAGGCGCCCAGGGACAGCGAGCCGCCCGACGACTCGGCCGTGCGGCGGGCGATGTCGAGGCCGAGACCGGTCGATCCGGCGCCGCTCCTGCCGCGTTCCGCGGGCGCGGCGGTCCCGGTCCCGAAGCCGGGCCCGTCGTCGGACACGGTCAGCAGCGCCCCGCCGTCCGCCGTCGCCAGCCGTACGGCGAGAGCCGCCCCCTCGGGCGTGTGCGCGAACACGTTGCCCAGCAGCGCGTCCACGCAGGCGGCCAGCTCGTCGGCGGGGACCGCGACGGGGAGCGGCCCCGGGGCCAGGTCGAGGTCGAGCCGACGGGCCTGGTCCTCGGCCAGCACCGACCAGAACGCGACCCGGGCCGAGACGACCGCCGTCGCGTCGCAGCCGGCCCGGTCCCGCGTCCGCCGTCTGGCCTCGACGATCACCGAGGTGACGGCCCGCTCCAGGGCGTCCACCCGGGCCTCGATCCGCCTCGCCTCACCGGGGTCGGCCAGCGACTCCGCCTCCAGCCGCAGCCCGGTCAGCGGGGTGCGCAGCCGGTGGGACAGGTCGGCCGCGTTCTCCCGCTCCTCGGCGAGCAGGCCGGTGATGCGCTCGGCGAGGTGGTTCAGCGCCAGTCCGACCGCCCGCACCTCCGGCGGGCCGCCGGGCACGGTCCTGGCCGCCAGGTCGCCGCGGGCCAGCCGGTGCGACACCCCGGCCAGGGCCGAGACCGGCCCGGTCACCGCGCGGGCCAGCCGGTCGGCGACCAGCACGCCGAGCCCGGCCAGGGCCACGCCGAGAGCCGCCAGCCCGGCCCACACCCGCGCCACCCCCTCGGTCAGGTCGGCGTCGCTCAGGTGGACCCGCACCACGGCCGTGCCGCCCGGCACGCCCTGGACCGCCACCAGGACCTCCCTACCGCCCGGCACCGCCGCCGTGACGCTGCGGCCCCGGGCGGCCAGCTCGACGGCGGGGGAGCGCCGGGCGGGGGCGCCGACCACCCGTCCGTCCGGGAGGAAGACCGTCACCGGGTGCGCCGCCCGCTCGGTGCCGAGCCGCAGGGTCTCGGCGTCCGCCGAGCCGACCGTCACGGCCACCGAGTCGGCCTCGCTCCCGGCGGCGCTCATCGCCCGGCCCTCGGCCGCCGTGCGGACCAGCAGCGCCAGCGGGACGAGCAGGGCGATCAGGACGAGGGAGGTGGTCGCCGCGACCAGCAGGGCCAGCCAGCGCCTCATGCCGGGGCGGCCAGCCGTACGCCGACGCCGCGCACGGTGTGCAGGTATCGGGGGGCCGCGGAGGTCTCGCCCAGCTTGCGGCGGAGCCAGGAGAGGTGGACGTCCACCGTCTTGTCGGCCCCGCCGTAGGGGATCTGCCAGACGTGGGTGAGCAGCTCCCGCTTGGTGACCACCTCGCCGGGCCGGGAGGCCAGGTAGTGCAGCAGCTCGAACTCCTTGGGGCTGAGGTCCAGCGGCGCGCCGTCCAGGCTCGCCTCTCTGGTGCGGGCGTCCACCCGCAGACCGCCGACGGTCACCGCGCCGTCGGCGCGGTCCGCTCCGGCGCGCCTGAGCACCGCGCGGATCCGGGCGTCGAGCTGGGCGGCGGTGAACGGCTTCACCACGTAGTCGTCGGCTCCGGCGTCCAGCAGCCGGACCATCTCCGCCTCGCCGTCCCTGGCGGTCGCCACGATCACCGGGATCCGGCTGACCGCCCGGAGCATGCGCAGCAGGTCGAGGCCGTCGAGGTCGGGCAGGCCCAGGTCGAGCACGACCAGGTCGGGGCGCTCCTCGACGGCCAGGCGGAGGCCGTCGAGGGCCGCGGCGGCCGACGCCACCGCGTGGCCCCGGTCGTGCAGGGCGCGGGTGAGCGAGACGCGGATCACGGCGTCGTCTTCGATGAGCAGCACATTGGACATTTGCCGCAACGGTAGCCCGGTTGCGACCCTCGGCATAAGCACGTTATCGACCCCTTAACCACGCCTTAGCGATCGTGCTGGGAGAGTGGACCCGTGAGCAGGCGCATTCCCCTCGCCGCCGCCGCGGGCTGGCTGATCACCGCCGTCATCGCGACCGGGGCGGGTGTCACGGTGATCGGTGTCCTCGGCGAGCCGCTGGCCGACTCCGCCGGACGTCCGCTGTCCGCGCGGGAGGTCCGCGAGGCCCTCGCCCGCGCGACCCCGGCCGCCGTGCCCTCGGACGCCATGCCCCCGGCCGCGGATCCCGCCCCCTCGGGCGGCCCGACCGCCGCCGGGCCCGGGTCCGCCGCCCCGGCCGCGTCTCCGACCGCCGGGCCGACGACCCTCAGACCGACGACCGCCGGGCCCGCGGACGCGGGGACGCCACCCACCCCCGCCGCCGGGGCGTCGCCCGGCCGCAGCCGACTGATCGCCACGGCCGGCGGGAACGTGATCGCCCGCTGCGACGGAGGGCTGGTGACCCTGCGGTCGTGGAGCCCGGCGCAGGGCTTCCACGTCGACAAGGCGGACCGGGGGCCGGACCGCCGGGCCCGCGTCGAGTTCGAGTCGGAGGCCGGCGAGGTGAAGGTCGAGGTCCGCTGCTCGGCCTCGGACACCCCGGTCCACACCCTCGACGACTGATCCCGCGCCCTCCAGTGGTGCCGCGTTCGTCACCGCGCCCGGCCCTCCTCGCAGCCCGGCGCGCGGGCGCCGCCGCCCGCTTTCTCCGCGAGCCGGGTACGGGGCCGATCCGGGCCGGCCGCGGACCCGCCGGCCGCGGACCCGCCGGCCGGAAGCCGAGCCGGGCGGTCAGAAGCCGAGTTCGGCGCGGAACGCCTCGGCGATCTCCCGCATGCCCCCGGCCAGTTCCTCCCGGTCCAGGGCGTCGATCCGTTCGGCCGGGCCGGACACCGACATCGCGGCCACGACCCGTGAGCCGTCGCGCACCCCGACGGCCAGGCAGTGGACGCCGAGCTCCTCCTCGCCCAGGTCCGTCGCGTAGCCGCGCTCACGCACCCGCCCCAGCTCGGCGAGCATGCCGGGAAGGTCGGTGATCGTGTTGGCGGTCCGCCGCGGCATGCCGGTCCGTTCCACGATGGAGGCCACCTCGGTGTCCGGCCGCGCGGCCATCAGGACCTTGCCCACGGCGGTGCTGTGCGGCAGCACCCGCCTGCCGACCTCGGCGAACATCCGCAGCCGCCGCGGCGAGGGCACCTGGGCGACGTAGACCACGAAGTCGCCCTCCAGCACCGCGAGGTTGGCCGTCTCGCCGGACAGCTCGACCATCTTCGCCAGGTACGGCTGCGCCCAGGCGCCGACCATGCGCTCGGCCACCCCGCTGAGCCGCAGCAGCGCGCCACCCAGCGCGTACCGGCGGCCCTCGTCCTGGCGCACGTACCCGCGGTCGACCAGCGCGCGCAGCAGCCGGTGGATCGTCCCGTACGGCAGGCCCGTCCCGGCGGCGATCTCCGACAGCGTGGCCTCGCCGCCCCGCTCGGCCAGCGCCTCCAGCACGTCCAGAGCCCGGTCGACCGACTGCACGCCGCTCATGCGCTTCTCCTGTCCGATCCGTCCTGCGCTCAGGGCACCTTCGCCAGGCCCCGCAGGGAGGCGTCCAGGACCTGCGCGGTGTGCGCGACCGGCAGCTCCGGGCCGCCCCGGCGACGCAGGGCCGCGGTGACCTGCATGGTGCAGCCCGGGTTGGCCGAGACCAGCAGGTCGGCGCCGGTGTCCAGCACCCGCGCCGCCTTGCGGTCGCCCAGCTCGCGCGCGGCCTCGGGCTGCAGCAGGTTGTAGGTGCCCGCCGAGCCGCAGCACACGGCGGACTCGGCGACCTCCCGCACCGTGAGACCCGGGATGGCCGCCAGCAGCGCGCGCGGCTGCGACCGTATCCCCTGGGCGTGCGCCAGGTGGCAGGCGTCATGGTAGGCCACCGAGAGCCGCAGCGGGTGCCGCGGGGCCACCGGGCCGAGGGCGGCGAGATACTCGGCCAGGTCGACGGTCCGGATGGCGGCCGCCCGTTCGGCCCACTCGCCGCCGAGGATCTCGGCGTACTGCTTCATCGTCGAGCCGCAGCCCGCCGCGTTGACCACCACCGTGTCCACGCCGGCCCGTTCGAAGGCGGCGATCGTCCGGCGGGCGAGCCGTACGGCCTGCTCCTCGCGTCCCGCGTGCAGCGACAGCGCCCCGCAGCAGCCCTGCGACGGCGGGATGACCACGTCGCAGCCCTCCATCGCGAGCACCCGGGCGGTGGCCGCGTTGACCTGCGGGAAGAACTCGCCCTGCACGCACCCGGTGAGCATCCCGACCGTGGCCCTGCGCCGGCCGACGGCCCGGACCCGGCGCGGCAGCCGTACCCGGTCCGGCACGTCGGGGGCGAGGCCGGCCATGGCCGCCAGGGACGGGTTGATCCGCTCCAGACGCGGCGCGATCCGGCGGCGCGCCCCCGCGGACAGGCGCAGCGGCAGCCGCAGCGCCCGCAGCCGCCGGGGGTAGGGGAAGAGCCGGAAGACGATCTCCCGGAGCGCCCGGTCGGCGGGCTCCCTGACGTGCTCGCGCTCCACCACGGCGCGGGTCTGTTCGATGAGGCGGTCGTAGCGCACCCCGGAGGGGCAGGCGGTCACGCAGGCCATGCAGCCCAGGCACGCGTCGAAGTGCCCGGCCATCTCCGGGGTCATCGGGGTGCCCTCGACGTGCTGGCCCATCAGGTGGATCCGGCCGCGGGGGGAGTCCATCTCCTCGCCCCACAGCACGTACGTCGGGCAGGTCGGCAGGCAGAACCCGCAGTGCACGCAGTCGGCGATCAGCTCGGGGTCCATGTCAGATCCCTCCTGGGAGGCGGCCGGGGGACATCCTGCGGTCGGGGTCGAGGCGCTCCCTGACGCGCCGCATCAGCGGCAGCGCGCTCACCGGCCCCCAGGGGTCGACGGCGGTCATCAGCGCGGGCGGCGCGGCGACGACGGTCAGCCTGCCGCCGAGTCCGGCCATGCCGTCCCTGACCGACGTCACGAACCCCGCGAACTCCGGCGCGGTGACGCCGGAGGGCAGGCCGGCCCGCAGGACGCCCGACGCGACCGATCCGCGCACCCGGGCGGGCACGCCGCCCGCCGCCGCGGCCCGCAGCGCGCCGGCGGCCCGGCCGGGCGGGAACCGCAGCTCCAGCAGCGTCTCCTCGCCGGGCGGCGCACCCCACCACCCCGGGGCCTCACCGGCGATCCGCGCCGGGCCGTGACCGTCCAGCAGGTCCCGTACGGCGCGTGCCCGCTCCTCGGCGGCGCTCCCCTCGACCAGGACGGCGAGGGAGGGCTCCCGGCCGGGGCCGGGCAGGTCGGCCTCGATCGCGCTCGGCTCGGCGGGGGAGGCGGCCAGCAGCCCGACCAGCGCGTCCAGCCTGGCCGTCGCGTCCGGACCGGCGGCCGACGAGCCGGAGACGGGCGGTTCCGCGACGACCCAGCGGCGGGCGGGCGGCACGGGGCCGAGGCGGAAGACGGCCTCGGTGATGACGCCGAGCGTGCCGTGGGAGCCGGTGAACAGCTTGCCCAGGTCGTATCCGGCGACGTTCTTGACGACCTTGCCGCCCGACTTGGCGACCGTGCCGTCGGCCAGCACGACGGTGACGCCGATCAGCAGGTCGCGGGCGGTGCCGTAGCGGAACCGCAGCGGGCCCGCCTCGGCGGTGGCGAGCGTGCCGCCGACCGTGGCGCCGCCGTCGGGGACGTCGAGGCAGAGCCGCTGGCCCCGTTCGGCGAGGACGGCGGCCAGCGTCTCCATGGTCGTGCCGGCCGTGACCCGGACGATCAGGTCGCCCGCGGCGTGTTCCGGTGTCCCGCCGAGGCGGCGGGTGCCGATCGCGAGGTCGCAGCGTTCGGGTGGCAGGCCCCGGTTCGGCTTGGTGCCCCCGCCGGCCGGGACCACGGCGAGGTCGTGCACGGCCGCGTGGCGCAGCAGGGCGGCGACCTGCTCGGTGCTCTCCGGCAGCGCCGTCCAGCGGGGACGGACGCCGGACACGGCGTCGCCGGGCCCGGCCTCCCGGACCGCCGCCCCCGTCCCGTACGGCGCCGCCCGGTCCGGGGCCGCCTGCCGGGACGCTGTCTGTTGTGGCGCCGCCTGCTGGGACGCCGCCTGCTGGGACGCCGTCTGCCGAGACGCCGCCTGCTGGGGCGTGGTCCGCTGTGGCGCGTCCTCGCGCCGGTCGTCCATCAGAACTGCTCCGCCCGTCCTGACTCGACCAGCGGGTGCGCGCCCCTGCGGACCCCGGGGACCTCGCCGCACAGGCGGGGGGTGGGGAAGACCTTGCCCGGGTTCGACAGGCTCCGGGGGTCGAAGGCGCAGCGCACCCGCTGCATGGTGTCGAGATCATCTTCTGAGAACATCTTCGGCATATATCGGGATTTGTCCACACCCACGCCGTGTTCACCGGTGATGGACCCGCCGTGCTCAACGCACAGGTCCAGGATCCGCCCCGACACCAGCTCGGCCCGCTCGGCCTCCCCGGGCCGGGCGTCGTCGAACAGCACCAGCGGGTGCAGATTGCCGTCCCCGGCGTGGAAGACGTTGGCCACCCGGATGCCGTGCTCCCGCGACAGCCGGTCGATGCTCGCCAGCACCCCGGGCAGCGCGGTCCGCGGCACCACCCCGTCCTGCACGATGTAGGCGGGGCTGATCCGGCCCACCGCGGCGAAGGCCGACCTGCGGCCCTTCCAGATCGCCTCGCGCTCCTCCGGGCCTTCGGCGGTCCGCAGCTCGAACGCGCCGGTCTCCCGGCAGATCCGGGTCACCTCCTCGTACTGGCGGGCCACCTCCGCGGCGGGCCCGTCGAGCTCGACGATGAGCACCGCCCCGGCGCCCTCGGGGTAGGCGCAGGCCACCGCGGCCTCGGCCGCCTCGATCGCCAGGGCGTCCATCATCTCGATGGCGGCGGGCACGATGCCGCCGCCGATGATCGCCGACACCGCCCGGCCGCCCCGCTCGATGCCGTCGAAGGCGGCCAGCAACGTCGTCACGGCCTCCGGCGCCCGCGTCAGCCGTACGGTGACCTTGGTGGCGATGCCGAGCGTGCCCTCCGAGCCGACGAACACCCCCAGCAGGTCGTAGCCGGGGTCGTCGTCCGACAGCTCGACGATCTCGCCGTCGGGGGTGACGACCTCCAGGCCGAGCACGTGGTTGACCGTGAAGCCGTACTTCAGGCAGTGCGCGCCGCCGGAGTTCTCCGCCACGTTGCCGCCGATCGAGCAGACCTGCCGGCTGGAGGGGTCGGGCGCGTAGTAGTAGCCCAGGTCGCGCACGGCCTCGGTGATCGCGAGGTTGGTGACCCCCGGCTCCACCACGGCCCGCCGCGCGGCCACGTCGACCGACAGGACGCGCCGCATCCTGGAGGTGACGATCAGCACCCCGTCGGTGCGGGGCAGCGCCCCGCCCGACAGGCCCGTGCCGGCGCCCCTGGCCACGAACGGCACGCCGTGGTCGCCGCAGAGCCGTACCACGGCCGCGACCTGCTCGGCCGTCTCCGGCAGCACGACGACGCCGGGGACGGCCCGGTGGTGGGTCAGCCCGTCGCACTCGTAGGTGCGCAGCCGTACCGGATCGGTGATCACCGACCCGCGGCCGAGGACCTCCTCCAGCCGCCGGGTCAGCTCCGCGAGCGGTTCCGCCGCCATCGCTCCTCCCTCCCGGATCTCCCGTGCGGTCACGCCGCCTCAGGGCATCCGCGCGTAGGCGGGCAGGGTCAGGAACTCGGCGAAGTCGTCGTCCAGGGCGACCTCCTTGAACAGGGCGGTGGCCTGGGCGTAGCCGGCCTCGTCGTAGCCCGGCTCGGCCTTGATCCGGCCGAGCTCCTCGTCGATGATCCGCTCGACGAGCTCCCTGGTGACCACGGCCCCGGTGTCGGCCAGCTCGATGTCGTTGTGGATCCACTGCCAGATCTGCGACCGGGAGATCTCCGCCGTGGCGGCGTCCTCCATCAGGTTGTGGATCGCCACCGCGCCCTGCCCGCCCATCCAGGCCGCCAGGTAGCGCAGCGCCACGTCCACGTTGTTGCGCAGCCCGGCCTCGGTGATCTCGCCCGGCGTCTTGGAGACCGACAGCAGGTCCTCGGCCGTCACCCGGACGTCCTCGCGCAGCCGGTCGAGCTGGTTGGGCCGGTCGCCGAGCACGCCGTCGAACACCTCGCGGCAGATCGGCACCAGGTCGGGGTGAGCCACCCAGGACCCGTCGAAGCCGTCGCCCGACTCGCGGGTCTTGTCGGCCCTGACCTTCTCCAGCGCGACCCGGTTCACCTCGGGGTCCCGGCGGGAGGGGATGAAGGCCGCCATGCCGCCGATCGCGTGCGCGCCCCGCTTGTGGCAGGTGCGGACCAGCAGCTCGGTGTAGGCGCGCATGAACGGCGCGGTCATGGTCACCGCGTTCCGCTCGGGCAGCAAGAACTCCCGGCCCCGGGTGCGGAACTTCTTGATCACGCTGAACAGGTAGTCCCAGCGGCCCGCGTTGAGACCGGCGGAGTGCTCGCGCAGCTCGTAGAGGATCTCCTCCATCTCGAACGCCGCGGGGTAGGTCTCGATGAGGACGGTCGCCCGGATCGTGCCGCGCGCGATGTCCAGCAGCTCCTGGGCCCGGACGAACACGTCGTTCCAGAGGCGGGCCTCCAGGTGCGACTCCATCTTCGGCAGGTAGAAGTAGGGGCCCCTGCCCTTGGCGAGCTGCCGCCGGGCGCAGTGGAAGAAGTAGAGGCCGAAGTCGACGAGCGAGCCGGAGGCCGGGGAGCCGTCGACGACGACGTGCTTCTCGTCCAGGTGCCAGCCGCGCGGGCGGACCACGACGGTGGCCAGCTCCTCGTCCGGACCGAGGGCGTAGCTCTTGCCGCCGGAGGAGAAGTCGATGGCCCGGTCAAGCGCGTCGCGCAGGTTGAGCTGACCGTTGACGGTGTTCTCCCAGGTGGGGGCGTTGGCGTCCTCGAAGTCGGCCAGCCACACCTTCGCCCCGGAGTTCAGCGCGTTGATCGTCATCTTCCGGTCCACCGGACCGGTGATCTCCACGCGGCGGTCCACCAGGCCGGGCGCGGGCGGGGCGACCGTCCACTCCGACTCGCGCACGTGCGCGGTCTCGGGCAGGAAGTCCAGGGTGCCGCCCGCCGACAGCTCCGCCTGCCGCTCCTGGCGGGCACGCAGCAGGTCGAGGCGGCGGGGGCCGAACTCGCGCTGGAGGGCGGCCACGAAGGCCAGCGCCTCCGGTGTGAGGATCTCGTCGAACCTGTCCGCCATGGGGCCGGTGATCTCAACGCCGTCCATGCGCTTCCTTTCCGTATTATTTTCCGTATCGTGGAAAATCTATTCTGAGATGTGGAATAGACGCTACTGGGCGGGTCCCGACCGGTCAATGGTGGGGTTTTCCTCAGGGTGGGCTCGGGGGAGTCCCGGATGCCCCGGCTCGCCGGGCCGTGTGAGAGTTGAGCTCGGCTCCCCCACCACGGGGAGCGGCCGGGCGGGCGAAGCGCTTCCGCGAGCCGAGGTGTGCCGAGAAAGGGACTCATGAAGAAGAACCTGGTCGTCGCCGGGGCGGCCCTGGGCGCCGTCGCGCTGCTCTCCGGCTGCGGGGCCGGCATCGGCTTCGGCCCGTCCAATCAGGACGTCGTCTCCTACGACGTCGCCGGTTCCCTGAAGTCCCTGGACGTCACCACGAACTCGGGGGACATCGTGGTCAACGCCTCCGACCGGCAGGGCGTCCACGTCACCGAGACGCTCCGCTGGCGCGGCAAGAAGCGTCCCGAGACCGAGCATCCGGTCAGCGGCGGCACGCTGACCCTGCGCCAGAACTGCGCCCGCGACTGCGAGGTCCACTACAGGGTCGAGATCCCGAAGGGGCTGGACGTCACGACCGACACCGGCTCGGGCACCATCACCCTGCGTGGCCTGAAGGGGGCGAAGGCGACCGCGAAGACCGGCTCCGGCGACATCGAGGCCGGCTCCTCGGAGGTCGGGGAGCTCGCCGCCGAGACCGGCTCGGGCGCCGTCACCCTGCGTGGCCTGAAGGGCGAGGACGTTCGGGCCGAGAGCGGGTCCGGCGACATCGACGCCCGCTCCCTGACCGCCCGGACGTTCACCGCCGAGAGCGGCTCGGGGGCGGTCGAGGCGGGGTTCGCCGACGCGCCGGACCAGGTCACCGTCAAGGCCGACTCGGGCGACGTCACCCTGCGGCTGCCACGGAACACCTACGCGCTGACCCTCGACACCGGTTCCGGCGACAAGACCGTCCAGGTCGGAAACGACTCGGCCTCCCCCAGGAAGGTCGAGGCGCGCACCGGCTCGGGGAACATCGACGTCCTGCCCTCCTGAGACGGCCCGTACGGCGGGCGGCGGCGCGGGTCCCCGCTCATGGCGCGGATCCCGGCTCACGGCGCGGATCCCGGCTGGCGGCGGCGCGGGTTCGGCTCACGGCGGCGGCTCACGGCGGCGGCCCCCGGCGAAACGGCCGGTCCGCCGCGAGTCCCTACCGCGGAACAGCCGATAACCGGGTGAGAATGGCGGTGTCCGCGTGGCACCATCGAGGGAAGATACCCGGAGGGTTCAGGCGTTGTTCCCTGTGAGATGAGGACGCGTATGAACCATGCATCTGAATGGAGCAACGACATAGACACTCGTGAGTCGCTGGACATCGACCTGTTCGACGAGCCGATCGACACCGGTGAGCTGGACCTGGCCGACCGCCAGGCACTGCGCCGGGTCGTGGGGCTCTCCACCGAGCTTGAGGACGTCACCGAGGTCGAATACCGCCGGCTGCGACTCGAGCGGGTCGTCCTGGTCGGCGTCTGGACCTCCGGTACGGCGGCGGATGCCGAGAACTCGCTCCTGGAGCTGAAGCTGCTCGCCGAGACCGCGGGTTCGGAGGTGCTGGAAGGTCTGATCCAGCGCCGCCAGAAGCCCGACACGGCGACCTACATCGGCTCGGGGAAGGCGCAGGAGCTCGCCGACATCGTCTCGGCCACCGGCGCCGACACCGTCATCTGCGACGGTGAGCTGAGCCCCGGCCAGCTCCGTCAGCTCGAGGACGTCGTCAAGGTCAAGGTCATCGACCGGACCATGCTGATCCTGGACATCTTCGCCCAGCATGCCAAGAGCCGCGAGGGCAAGGCCCAGGTCGAGCTGGCCCAGCTCAACTACCTGCTGCCGCGGCTGCGAGGCTGGGGTGGCAACCTGTCCCGCCAGGTCGGCGGTCGCGCCGCGGCCGGCGTCGGCATCGGCGGCCGCGGTCCCGGTGAGACGAAGATCGAACTGGACCGCCGCCGGATCCGCGAGCGGATGGCCAAGCTGCGCCGGCAGATCGCCGAGATGACCACCGCGCGCGAGACCAAGCGGGCACGCCGGGTGCAGCGCGAGGTCCCCGCCGTGGCGATCGCCGGCTACACCAACGCCGGCAAGTCGTCGCTGCTGAACCGGCTGACCGGCGCCGGCGTGCTGGTCGAGGACGCGCTGTTCGCCACGCTGGACCCGACCGTCCGCCGGGCGCACACGCCCGACGGCCGTCTGTTCACGCTGGCCGACACCGTCGGATTCGTCCGGCACCTGCCGCACCAGCTCGTCGAGGCGTTCCGCTCCACGCTGGAGGAGGTCGGCGACGCCGACCTGATCCTGCACGTGGTGGACGGCTCGCACCCCGATCCGGAGTCCCAGCTCGCCGCCGTGCGAACCGTGTTCTCCGACATCGAGGGCGCCCGGGACATCCCGGAGATCGTGGTCGTCAACAAGGCCGACGCCGCCGACCCGGTGGTGCTGGCCCAGCTGACCGCGCGGGAGAAGCACACCGTCGTGGTCTCGGCCCGCACCGGCGCCGGGATCGACGAGCTGATGGCCGTCATCGAGCGCGAGCTGCCCCGCTTCGACCAGGAGGTCAGGATGCTGGTGCCGTACCAGCGCGGCGACCTGATCTCCCGCGCCCACACGGAGGGCGAGGTCATCGACGTGGAGCACACCGAGGACGGCACGATCCTGCACGCCAGGGTCCTGCCCGGCCTCTTCGCGGAACTGGAGCGGACCGCCAAGCCGGTCGAGACCGTCTGACCCGCCGTTCCCCCGGGGCCGGTCCGCATCCGCGGGCCGGCCCCGATCCGTGTCCGCGGCTCTCAGCGGCGGTCTTCACTCCGGGCCTGGCCCTCCGTCGGGAGCCGGATCCGCGTGGCGCCCGCGCCGTACCGGGGTGGCCTTCGCACAGAGCCGGATCCGCGTGGCGCCCGCCGTCTCGGCCGACCCCGCGCCCGCCGTCTCAGCCGGCCTTCGTACGGCGGAACGCCACGAGGGCGACGTCGTCCTCGCGGGCGCCGAACTGCCGGATGAGCCGGTCGCAGAAGAGCTCCAGGTCCTCGTCGGAGGCCTCGGCCATGGACCGCACGATCTCCAGGCTCTCGTCGAGCAGCTTGTCGCGGTCCTCGATGAGCCCGTCGGTGAACATCAGCACGGACTCCCCCTCGGTCAGGGTGACCCGGTCGACGCGGTAGGTCTCGTCCGCCACCCCCAGCAGCAGGTTGCCCAGGCCGTGGTAGCGGGACTCGCCGCCGATCAGCAGCGGCGGGATGTGCCCCGCGTTGGCGATCTCCATCTCGCCGGTCGCCGGATCGATCAGGATCAGGCACACCGTCGCCGTCATGCGCGGGTGGTAGCACCGCAGCACGCTGTTCAGCAACGCCATGGAGGCGCCCAGGTCAACGGCCCCGAGCATGGAGGCCCGCAGCGCGTGGCGGAGCTCCGCCATGACCGTCGCGGCCAGCAGGGAGTGCCCCTGCACGTCGCCGATGGCCAGCATCACCCGGTCGCCCAGCCGCAGCACCTCGTAGAAGTCGCCGCCGACCTCGACGTTGTCGACGGCCGGCTGGTAGCGCCAGCTGATCTCCAGCCCCGGGGTGTCCGGGATCCGCGCCGGCAGCAGGCTTCGTTGCAGCGTCAGGGCGATCGCGTGCTCCTCGGCATAGGCGCGCAGGGCGTCCGCGGTGAGGGCCAGGGCCTGGCCGAGCTGGCGCAGGATGTTGGCCTCGTCCGGGTCCAGCGGCCGGATCGCCTCCACCCCCAGGCAGACCGGCGGGCGGCCGACCTTGGTCCGGCAGAACACGGCCGTGACCTCGCCGCTGATCCCGGCGTCGGGCATCAGATCCAGCCAGTCCTGCGCCGGGGCCGTGAACACCTGGGTCCCCGCGGCTTTGCCCAGCGACAGCGCGCCGATCCGGAGCAGCAGGTCGGGGGCGGCGGGCAGGGCGATCGCGTCGGCGGACGGCGACTTCGCGACGAACCTGCGGGTCCGGCCGTCCGGCGGGATCGCCAGCGCCCCGGCGTACCGGCCGAGGATCCGTGAGGCGCCCTCGACGGCCGTGCTCAGCAGGGCCTCGAAGCTGTCGGCGGAGTTCATCTCCAGGGTGACCTCGGTGAGGGTCGCCAGCCGGTTCGCCATCCGCTCGGCCCGCTGCCGGGCACGGTAGTAGCGCAGCGTCGCCTCGACCGTGGCGGCGAACTCGTCCGGCTCCACCGGCTCGGCGAGGTAGGCGTCGGCGCCGCGTTCCAGCCCCTGGGTCCGGTCGGCGGGGGTGATCGCCGCCCCGGAGATCTGGATGACCGGGATCGAGGACGTCGCCTCGTCGGCCTTGATCCGCTCGCAGACCTCGTAGCCGCTCATGTCGGGCAGCCGGACGTCCAGGATCACCAGGTCGGGGCGGAGGTCCCGGACCTTGCCCAGCGCCTCCACGCCGCCGGTGGCCTGCAGGACCTCGTGCCCGGAGCGGCGCAGCCAGCTGGACAGGATGTAGAGCTTGGTCGGGGTGTCGTCCACGACCAGCACGGTCGCCGGTCCGTCAGGCATGGTCACGCCCCAGAGCCTCTCGTACGGTCTCCAGCAGGTCTTCCTTCCGCAGTCCCTGTTTGGGCAGCACCCTGCTGACACCCTGAGGGTAGTGATGGGAGGTCGCGTGGGTCACGACGATCACCGGCACGTCGCGGAGCCGCTCGTCGGAGGCCATCCGCTCGATCAGCGCCGCGCCGTCGAGACGGGGCATGAGCAGGTCCACCAGCGCGAGGTCGGGCCGTTCGCGCGCCATCGTCTCCAGCGCGACCTCCCCGTCCGAGGCCTCGTCGATGTGGGCGGCGAATCCGGCGAGCATGCGCCGCACGGTGGCCCGGAACTCCTCGTTGTCGTCGGCGACGAGCACCCGCCCGACCACCGGCTCCCCGTCCTGCCGGTGCGGCAGCCGTACGGTGACCCGGGTGCCCTCGCCGAGGGCGCTGTCCAGCTGGAGCGTGCCACCCATCGCCTCGGTCAGGCGGCGGGCGTACGGCAGGCCGAGGCCGGTGCCCTTCACCTGCACCTGGATCGGTCCCGGGACCTGGAAGAACTCCTCGAAGACCCGGTCCAGGTGCTCCTCGGGGATGCCGACGCCGGTGTCGGTCACCGTGAAGACCATCTCCTGGGTGGGCGCGTCGGTCCGCACGTCGAGCCTGACCTCGCCCTCCTGGGTGAACTTCAGCGCGTTGGACAGCAGGTTCCGCAGGATCCGGGTGAGCATCGTCTCGTCCACCAGCATCTCCGACGCCTCGCCGGGGACGTCCACCGAGAGCGCGACCCGGTCGTTCCCGCTCGTGGGACGCAGCGTCATCCGCAGCCGCTCGGTCAACGCGACGAGATCCACCTGGGACGGCTGCGGTTCGAGCCGCCCGGCCTCCGCCTTGGCCATGTCGAGCAGCTCGCTGACCATCGTCAGCAGCGTCTCGGAGGAGGAGCCGATGAGCTGGACCTGGTGGAGCTGCTCCTCGCCCAGCGGCTCGCCGCCGGGGCCCACCAGGAGCCGGACGAGACCGATGATGGAGTTCAGCGGGGTGCGCAGCTCGTGGCTGACCGTGGCCCAGAACCTGTTCTTGGCGTCGCTCGCCGCCCGGAGCTGCCGGGACTTCTCGTCGAGCTCGGCGTACAGCGCGACCACTCCGCGGTTGGTCTCCTCCAGCTCCTCGGAGAGCTGGTTGTACAGGGCGACCACTCCCTGGTTGGTCTCCTGGAGCTCGGCGTTGAGCTGCAGGACCTCCTGGAGGGTCTCGGCGAGCTCGCGGTTCTGCTGGCGCAGCTCGTCGACGGCGGTCGCCGGCGTCAGCCTGGTGAGCCGCGCGCGGATCTCCGCCACCGAACGGTCGGGCCGTCCCCCGGGAAGCCGTTTCACCATCTTCACCCGCCCCTCGGCGCGGTCGAACTCGATCTCGTCGAGGAGACGCCCCGCCAGCGTCACGCCGTCCGCCGACCGGAAGCCGGTCGCCGCGGGGAGGTCGATGGTCACGACCAGGGTCTCGCCGTCCAGCAGGAACGCGGCGGACGCCTCGTGGCCCTCGCTCAGCACCTCCCGGCTGATCTCGCTCAGCGCGGTGGCGACCCGGATCTGGTCCTGGGAGGCCAGGCCGACCGCCTCCGCCGCCTCGCGGCCGAGTTTCCGCATGACGAAGAGGTCGGAGTCGTTGCGGACACGGATCCGGATCAGTTCCTCGCCGGCCGTCCGGCCCGTCATGGGCCGGTCCTCAGCGCGACCACGCAGGCGTCGTCCCTGCGGGTCCCGGCGTCGCGCAGCAGGGTGGCCGCGACGACGGAGGGGGAGCGGGTGACGAGTCCCGGGTAGGAGGTGATGTCCCACCGGTCCGACAGACCGTCGGAGTGGAGCACGACCACGCCTTCCGGCGGAATGTCGTACTCGTACTGGCGCAGGGTGCGAGCCTGGTGCCCGGCGATGCCCGGCACCGAGATCATCCCCTGGCGGCGGTCCTGGGTGGTGATCCAGGCGGAGACGTTGCCGAGCCCGGCGAAGGTGATCCTGCCCGCGGCCCGGTCGACGTGGGCCACCGCCGCGGCGCCGCCCCTGGTCTGCCGCATGCCGCCGTGCAGTCGTTCGAGGATGGTGACGGGGGGCCGGTCCGCGTCCTTCAGGAACAACCGCACCGCCTCCTGCGACGCCTTGGCCGCGAGATCGCCGTGCCCGAGCCCGTCGCAGAGCATCACGGTCGTCGTGGCGCCGGTCTCGACGATCGCGAACGCGTCACCGCAGACCGTCTCCTCGCCGATGGGGCGAGTGATCCCGCTGACCCGGGCCTCGGGCCGCGGGGCGTCACGGGTGGTGAAGTACATGCCGACCACGGTGCCCCGGCCGGGCGTGGAGTGAACCTCGTATCCGCTGGCCATGCGGGCGATGCCGCCGAGGCCGATGCCGAGGGTGCCCGTCGTCGAGTATCCGTCGCGCAGGGCGCGGGAGACGTCGCGCATGCCCGGGCCCCGGTCGAGGGCGACGACCTCGATCGCCTCGGGCATCTCCGGGTGCGGCCGGATCAGCATGACCCCCTCGACCGCGTGCTTGACCAGGTTGGACGCGGCCTCGCTCACCGCGACCGCGACCCGCCCGGCGTCCTCCTCGCCGAACCCCCGCGCCTCGGCGAGCGTGACCGCGACCCGCCGCATGGCGCCGATCGCGCTGGCGTCCTCGGCCCGCAGCCAGGTGTCGTTCTGGGAACGGATCACCTTGCCCATTTGGTCACCGTCACCAGCGTTCCCTCGCCGGGAGCCGACTTGAGCTCGAACTCGTCCATCAGCCGGCGTGAGCCGCTGAGTCCGAGTCCGAGCCCTCCGCCGGTGGTCCACCCGTCGGTGAGCGCCTGGTCGAGGTCGGGGATGCCGGGGCCCTCGTCGCTGAAGGCGAGCCGCAGTCCCTGGCGCAGGCCGTTGTGCACGACCTCGATCCGAACCTGCCCGCCCCCCGCGTAGACCAGGGCGTTGCGTGCCAGTTCACTGGCCGCGGTCACGACCTTCGTCTGGTCGACGAGAGAGAGGCCGACCTCCACGGCGGCGGTCCTGACGCGCTGACGGATCAGCACGATGTCGCTGTTGCCGTGGATGGGCAGCTCGGCGGGGGTCGTCACCGTGCTGCCGAGGCGATCTGGGAGCCGTCGAGGTGGTTCAGCAATGCGACACCCTTTTCGAGGTTGAGAGCGGTGCGCACACCGCCCAGCGAAAGACCCAGCTCCACGAGGGTGATCGCCACGGCGGGCCGCATGCCCACGACGACCGTCTCGGCGTCGAGCATGCGGGAGATGGCCGCGATGGTCGCCAGCATGCGGCCGATGAAAGAGTCGACGATCTCCACCGCGGTGATGTCGATGATCACGCCGCGGGCGCCGGTCTCCACCACCTTGTTCGCCAGATCCTCCTGGAGCACGAGGACGCTCTGGTCCTGGAGGTCGATCTGGATGGAGACGATCAGGATGTCGCCGAGTTTGAGGACGGGGACGCGATCCATCATTCCTCCACGCTCCGCAGGGCGACGCGGGACCCGCGGTTCCTGACGATCTCGACGCCGCTCTCACGCAGCGCGTGGGCGAGGGCGTCGGCGAGGGTGGCCTTGGTCACGATGTCGCCGAACTCGATGCCGAGAGTGACGATGGTGTGGGCGATCTGCGGGCGGATGCCAGAGATCACGCACTCGGCGCCCATCAGCCGGGCCGCAACCACCGTCTTGAGGAGGTGCTGGGCGACCTGGGTGTCCACCGCGGGCACGCCGGTGATGTCGATGACCGCGTGCTCGGAGCCGGTGTCCACCAGCGTCTGCAGCAGCTTCTCCATCACGACCTGGGTCCTGGCCGAGTCGAGTGTGCCGACCAGCGGCACGGCGACGATGCCCTCCCAGAGCTTGACCACGGGGGTGGAGAGCTCAAGAAGCTGTTCGGCCTGGTCGAGAATTATCTTCTCCCGGGTCGAGCTGTAGGTCTCCATGGTGTAGAGGCCCAGGTCGTCGACGATCCGGGAGAACCAGAGGAAGCCCCGCAGCGTCTCGGAGGAGTCGTCCGCGCCGGCGCTCTCGTAGACCGCCTCCTTCAGCCCGAACACCACGGTCGCGGTCTCGGTCGGGGTGAAGCCCTGGCGGGCGCGGCTGCGGGAGAGCTCGGCGAGCAGCCCGCGCAGATCGCTGGAGTCACCCGGGTCGCCGGAGTCACCGAACGCCCGGACGAGGGCGCTGTAGAGTTCACGGAGCTGACCGCTGAGGTTTCCGCGGTCGACGTGCCCGCTGGAGGAAGCTCCCGCTATCTCGAGCCAACGCCTGAAGATCTGGTCTTCGTTCGTGGCCAGAAGTGTTTCGATGCGATGCCGTCCGGCGTCCGCGGAGACCGACAAGGTAGCTCCCATGCTTACATCTGAAGGGTGGTTCCACGAAAGATTACATGGTGGGCCCCACTTCGATGGCATTTTTGCTGGTAGGGGGGCTTGGTGGAGGGGGCGGGCGCGCGGGGACGGGGCCGTTCGCGCGGGCTTTCCGCCACGTCTCCGCCGGGTCTCCGGCATGCGGGCCGTACGCGCCGGGTGGCTTGGCGGCGGGGCCGTACGCATCGGGGTGGTCCGACGGCGTGCGGGCCGTACGCGGCGGCCGGCTCAACGGTGCGCGGGCCGTACGCGCCGGGCGGTCTCGCGTTCGACGGCGTGACCGTTTCCGGTCACGCGCCGTGGATTCTCACCGCCGTGGATGCTCAGACTAGATATTCCGGCGGCGGGATTTCAATGGCCCGGCTTGCGGTCAGGGGCATCGGTGGAATGGACTGATGGTTTGAAGAAATCGTACAAAACTCTCCAAAAGTGACGTTTTCCTGCCAAGGGCAGGGTCGCCATGATAGAAATTTCAGCGGGACGGCATGCCCGGAGGTGTTCCGGAGTCCCCTGTTGCGGATGAGAAAAAAGTGGCCTGAGCTGCGAGGGGGAGGTCCACTCCGAGCGCGGCCCCCCGGGCGGCCGGGCGGCGGTGGCCGGGGTGAAGTGGCGTTCTTCCCAATTAGCCTGTACAGCAAGCTCACTTGTGAAATAACGTAACTGAACTGAAATCGCCTGATCATGATCCCGGCGCTACTGTCGCCCCACCAACGAGCAAGCGGATAAGAGCAGGAGACCCCCGATGGCGTCCGGATGCACAGCGGTCCCGGCGGGCACGGCGTCCGGCATCGGCCGGGGCGGCCCGGCACGGCCGCGAGAGGTCTCCTCCCCGACGCCTCCCCCCGCGCACAAGGCGGTGATGCGATGACGGTCCGCCTTCTGACCAACATCGGCCGGCTCTGGACCGGCAACGACGTCTGCAGCAACGGCGCGATCCTCGTGCACAACGACCGGATCGCCTGGGTCGGCCGCGCGGCCGACCTGCCGCAGAGCGTCCCCGGGGTGGTGGACGACATCGTCGACGTCGACCACGTGGAGAACCTCGGCGGCGCGTTGGTCACCCCCGGCCTGATCGACGCCCACACCCATCCGGTCTACGCGGGCAACCGCTACGCCGAGATGGCGATGCGCTCCAGCGGCTCGTCGATGTCGGCGATCACCGCCGCCGGCGGCGGTGTCGGCTCCACCGTCACCGTCACCCGCGGCACCGACCCGTGGACCATGTGCAACGGCGTCCGCGAGCGCCTGCGCGAGTGGCTGCTCAGCGGCACCACCACCGTCGAGGCCAAGACCGGCTACCACCTCACCCGCGACGGCGAGCTGGCCGACGTGCGGCTCCTGCGCGAGCTGGAGAAGGAGCCGATGATGCCGCGCGTGCACGTCACGTTCATGGCCGCGCACGTCGTCCCCCCGGAGTACTTCGGCCGCCAGCGCGACTACGTCGAGGCCGTGGGCTCCTGGTGCGCCGACGCCGCGGCGGCCGGGGCCGACAGCGTCGACGTCTACTGCGACGAGGGCCACTTCACCACCGACGAGGCCCGCTGGGTGCTCGCCTCCGGCCGCAACGTCGGCCTGCTGCCCCGCATCCACGCCGGCGCCCACAGCCGCCGCGGCGCCGTGCAGCTCGCCGCGGAGATGGGCTGCGCGTCGGCCGACCTGCTCCACCACACCTCCGACGACGACATCGCGCTGATGTCCAGATACGGCGTTCCCGCCGTGCTCTGCCCGGGCACGGCCCTCCAGCACGGCAGCCTGCCCCCGGTGCGCCGGATGCTGGGCCAGGGGGTCACGGTCGCGCTCGGCAGCGACCACAACCCCGGCCACTGCGGCATCACCTCGATGTCCCTGGTCATCAGCCTCGCCGTGGCGGCCTTCGGCATGAGCGTCGGTGACGCGCTCCGCGCGGCCACCCTCGGCGGCGCCACCGTCCTCGGCGCCCCCGACCGGGGCGTCCTGGCCCCCGGCCGGCTGGCCGACATCGTCCAGTGGGACGCCGACCACGAGGGCGCCTTCGCCTGGGCCTTCGGTCTCAAACCCCGCCGCGTCTGGCGCGGAGGCGTCCCGGTCCAGTGATCGTCCCGGTCGTTCGACCGGGACGGTCCGGTGACCGTCCCGGTCCGGGTGTCCGCGGCGGTCCGGAGCCTCCTGGCGTTTCGGAGATCCGTACGGTCGGGTGATCGTCCCGATCCGGTGCCCTTCGCGATCCGGTGACCGGGAGGGTCCGGTGATCGGGGCGTCGTCGCCCGGGTCCGGCGACGGCGCCCCGCGTCCGGCCGATCCCGCCCGGTAATCTCGGCATATGCCGCCCTCGGTCGCCATCGTCACCGACTCCACCGCCTACCTCCCCGAGGAGTCGGTCTCACGCCTGGGGATCACCGTGGTGCCGCTGCAGGTCGTCGTCGGCGGCAGGGGGCTCGACGACGTGGCCCAGATCGACGGTGCGGGGATGAACGACGCGCTCGGCGAGTGGGCTCCGGTCACGACCTCCAGGCCCGCGCCCCAGCGCTTCGCGGACGCCTACGAGGCCGCCGCGGCACGGGGTGCGACCGGGATCGTCTCCATCCACCTGTCGGGGGAGATGTCCGGCACGGTCGAGGCGGCCCGCGCCGGGGCCGAGGACTCACTCGTGCCCGTCGAGGTCATCGACAGCGCGTCGATCGCCATGGGTCTCGGCTTCCCCGTCCTCGCCGCCGCGGAGGCCGCCGCGCAGGGCGCCACCCGGACCGAGGCGGCCGACGCCGCCCGCCGTCGCATGAAGGAGACCCGCAGCTTCTTCTACGTCGACACCCTCGAACACCTGCGCAGGGGAGGCCGGATCGGCGCGGCGGCCACGCTGCTCGGCTCCGCGCTGCGGACCAAGCCGCTGCTGCACATCGCCGACGGCGTGATCGTCCCCCTGGAGAAGGTCCGCACCGCCTCCCGGGCCATCGCCCGCCTGGAGGATCTCGCCGTCCAGGCCGCGGGGAACGGCCCGGTGGACATCGCGGTCCAGCACCTCGCCGCGGAGGATCGCGCCCGGGCCATGGCCGCGAGGCTGCCCCAGCGCGTCCCCGGGCTCGTCTCGGTGACCGTGGTGGAGGTCGGCGCGGTGATCGGAGCCCACGTGGGCCCCGGCATGCTCGGCCTCACGGTCTCCCCGCACCGCTGAGCCTCTTCACCGGATCACCGGGTCCCTCGCCGCCCGCCCTTCCCTACCGGCCTCTTCCGGCTTTCTCCGGCGTCGGATCCCGGGGCCGCGTCTCCTCGCGCCACCGGAATCGGGCGATGCCTTTCCAGAGACCGTCCCGGGAGGGCAGGTTATCCCCAGAACGGGATTCGGCGCGGATACGGCAGGTGAGCCCGCCGTAGCGTCCCAGGCGTGCGGATCAGCGACCACGACACCGAGCGATTCCGGGCCGAGTCACGGCTGCGGGCGCTGACGGCGCCCGGCGCCGCCGGCCCGCCCCCACCCGGCGACCCCTTCCCACCCGCCGGCCCGCTTTCACCCGGCGACCCCTTTACCCCCACCGGCCCGCTCCAGCCCCGCGGCCCGTTCGCGCCTCCCGCCGGTTCATTCCAGCCGGGTGACCCGTTCCGGCCCGGCGGCTCATTCCCGCCACCCGGCGGCCGGCCCCCGTCCGCCGGAGGCCCCTCCCCGCTCGCAGGCGGCCTGCCCTCGCCGGGCGACCTTCCGCCCGGCGGTCCCGCCGCGCGCCCGCGTTCCGCACCCGTCCCCCCTTCCGTCCCCTTCTCCTTCGAGGCTCTCCGTACGGCCGTCGCCGCGCGGGCCCCCGCGTCCGCGCCGAGCGGCCCCGGTCTGCGCCTGCTTCTCCTCGTCGCCCTGGCCGCGGTCGTCGCGGGCGGTCTCTACGCCTGGCGGTCCCAGCCCGAGCCCGAGCCGCTCACCCCGCCCGTCCCCGCCCTCGCCCCCGTCCCTGGCGCTCCGCTCGCGGCTCCGGCGCCCTCGCCTTCCTCCGCGCCGCCTGATCTCGGGCGGCAGGGTCCGGAGCCGCCGGCGCCGGGCGTCGCGGGAACCGGCCGGGTCCCTGGAGCCGTCCCCGAGGTCGTGGTCCACGTCACCGGCAAGGTCCGTCGTCCGGGTGTGATCACTCTGCCCGCCGGGTCCCGGGTCACCGACGCGGTCCGGGCCGCCGGGGGAGTCCGCCGGGGAGCCGGCACCGGTCACCTCAACCTCGCCCGGAGGCTCGTCGACGGCGAGCAGATCGACGTGGGCGCGCCGGGGACCGCCGCCGCGCCGGCGGCCGGGGCCGACCCCGCTCCCGCGGAGGCCGTCATCGACCTCAACACCGCCACCCCGCAACAGCTCGAACAACTGCCGGGGGTCGGCGAGGTGCTGGCCCGCCGCATCGTCGAATACCGCGACGGCCACGGCGGATTCCGCACCGTGGAGCAACTCCGTGAGGTCAGCGGCATCGGCGACCGGAAGTACGCCGAGATGAAGGACCGGGTGCGGGTTTGACCCGAATCCCCGACCGGAGGGAGTGGACACGGGACATGGCACGGATCCTCGGACCGAAGGGCCGGACACCAGGTGCGGCGCGGATCCTCGACGGGGCACGGACCCTCGCCGGGAGAGACCGGGCGCGGAATGCGACGCGCGTCCTTCTCGACCGGGCCCCGCGGCTCGCCCTGCCCACGCTCGCCCTGCCCGCGCTCGCCTCGTGGGCTACCGCCCTCGTCCTTCTGGGCTGCCCGGCCCCGGTGGGAGCCGTCACCGCCGCGCTCGCCGCCGCGGCGGCTCTCGGCATCGCCATGGGCGCACGCGTCACGAGAACGCGCGCCGCCTGGCGGAACACGGCTCTCGCGGTGCTGGGCTGCGTCGCCGCGGTCGCCGGGACGGTGGCGTTCCGGGTCCACGCCGTCGGCACGGGCCCGGTGGCCGAACTCGTCAGGAGCGGAGCCCCGGCGGGGATCGAGGCGGTGCTGACGGGGGATCCCCGGGAACTGCCCCGGCGCGCGGGCCCTTACCAGCGGGAAGGCTTCACGGTGCCCGCGAGGGTCGAGGTGATCGAGACGGCGCACGGCAGGGTGGCGTTGCGCGCACCGGTGATGCTGCTCACCACGGGCGGGGAGTGGCGACCGCTGCTTCCCAGCCAGCGGGTCGCGATCCGGGGCCGGTTCGTCCACGCTGACTCCGCCGAGTTGCTCGCCGCCGTGGTGCTCGTGCGCGGGCCTCCGCGAGTGCTGGGCGCGCCCTCCTGGGAGCAGCGGGCGGCCGGGACACTCCGTTCCGGTCTGCGGGAGGCCGCCGCGGTGCTGCCACCCGACCAGCGCGGCCTGCTGCCCGGCCTGGTGGCCGGTGACGTATCCGGGATGGACCGGCAGGTCACCGCCGACTTCAAGGCCGCCGGGCTCAGCCACCTCACCGCGGTCTCCGGAGCCAACCTGGCGATCGTGGCCGGGGCGGCGATCGCCCTGGCCCGTGTCGCGGGGCTCCCTCTGCCGGTCAGGGCGGTGCTCGCGGCGATGGCCATGATCTCCTTCACCGTGGTGGCCCGGCCGTCGCCCAGCGTCCTGCGGGCTCTCGTCATGGGCCTCGTCGCGGCGGCGGCGCTCGGCACCGGCCGGTCCCGCGACGGGGCGGCGGCGCTGTCGGCGACGGTCCTCGGGCTGGTCCTCTTCGACCCCGTCCTCGCCCGCTCCTACGGCTTCGCGCTGTCGGTATGCGCCACGGGCGGCATCCTGCTCCTGGCGCCGCGCTGGCGTGACCGGCTCGCCACCCGGCTGCCCCGCTGGGCGGCGGAGGCGGTCGCCGTGCCCGCGGCGGCGCAGGCCGCCGTCACCCCCGTGCTGGTCCTGATGGCCGGGCAGCTCGAACCGGTGGCGATCCCGGCGAACCTCCTCGCCGGGCCCGCCGTCGCACCCGCCACGCTGATCGGATTCCTCACGGCGCTGGTCGCCCCCGTGCAGATGGACCTCGCCCGGTTGCTGGTCCGCCCGGCGGGCCTGGCCACCGGGTGGATCATCACGGTGGCCGGGCGGGCCGCCGGGTTCCCGCTGGCGGTGATCCCGTGGCCGGGTGGCGTGCCCGGCCTGGCGGCGCTGGCCGTCGCCGTGCCCGTCGCCGTCCTGGCGCTGCGGCGCCGGCGGCCGCGCTGGATCGTCCTCGCCCTGGCCGCCGGCGCGGTCGCCGCGACGACCGTGGCGGGGCCGGTCGTGTCCCGCTGGCCGCCCGAGCGCTGGCTGCTGGTCGCCTGTGACGTCGGCCAGGGCGACGCCCTCCTGGTGGCCGCCGGTCCCGGACGGGCCGTGGTGGTCGACGCGGGGCCCGATCCGGTGTCCACCGGCCGATGCCTGCGCGACATGGGGATCCGCCAGGTGCCGCTGGTCATCCTCACCCATCCGCACCTCGACCACGTCGGCGGCCTGGACGGGGTCGTCCGGGGGCGCGAGGTGGGAGCGGTGGTCGTCACCCCGTACGGGGGATCCGGGCCCGGGCGGCTCCGGCTGAGCGGCGACCTCGCCCGCCGGCGGATCCCCGAGTGGGCGGCACGGCCGGGCATGAGCTGGACCTTCGGCCCCTCCCGTCTCACGGTCATCGGCCCCCCGGAGGGCGTCGTCGCCGGCGGCGGAGAGGAGACGGCAGTGAACAACGCCAGTGTCGTGGTCCATGTGAGCTGGGCGGCGGGGTCGGCGCTTCTCAGCGGGGACGCGGAGACGGAGGCCCAGACGGAGCTGCTGCGACGGGGCCTGCCCCGGGCCGAAATCCTCAAGGTGCCCCATCACGGGTCCGCCAGGGGCGATCCCGGTTTCCTCACGGCCACCGGCGCGCGGGCCGCGCTGATCAGCGTCGGGGCGGGCAACGACTACGGCCATCCCGCCCCCGCGACCCTGGCCCGGCTCAACCATCTGGGCATGCGGGTCTACCGCACCGACCTGTCGGGAGATCTCGCCGTGGTGGCCGGAAAGGACGGCCTGGCGATCGTCGTCAGGGGCCGCGGCCCCTCGTGAGGGGCCATGCGGTTGAAGGCCTCAGGCCGGAGCCGGAGCAGCAGCCAGGGCCGCAGCCGGGGCCACAGCCACAGCCGGAGCCGGGGTCCGGGTCAGAACCGGGGCCGGAGCGGGAGGCGCCGGCGGGCGGCGGAACTCGGTGTCCACGTCGGCGGCGTAGACCGAACGGCCGCAGCGCGCGCAGCGGTACACCACGGGCCCCTCGTCGAGGGGCGATCCGCAACGAGGGCAGGTGTGACGGCAGACGGCGGAGCGCATCATGAGGTTCATGGAAACTCCTTGAGCGTGGAGACCCCGGGCTTCAGCCGTGGGGAGGATCTCATCTCCTTCGGCTGTTCCACAGCGTGCCCGAGGACGACTGCATCCGGATTGCGAACGGCTTGCTGATTGCGATTCGGTCACCCGCACGTGGCATGCTGCTGGGCATGGCGGCGAACGACCCGGCACGGGTGACACTGGTGGTCGGCGACGAGGAGTTGCTGGCCGATCGCGCGGTCGGCGAGGTGGTCGCGGCGTGCCGCGCCGCCGACCCGGGCGCGGAGGTCCACGACCTGGTCGGTTCGAAGGTCGAGCCGGGGGAGCTGACCCGGCTGTCCTCGCCGTCGCTGTTCGGCGGTGGAGCCGTGGTGGTGATCCGTTCCGCCCAGGACCTCGTCAAGGACGTCGCCGCCGAGGTCGTCTCCTACAGTGCCCGCCCGGCTGAGGACACCGTGCTGGTGCTCTCGCACGCCGGCGGGGCCAAGGGCAAGGCGCTGGCCGACGGCGTCAAGAAGGCCGGCGCTCACGTGGTGACCGTCGCCAAGCTGACCAAGCCGGCCGAGCGGCTGGCGTTCATCAGGACCGAGATGAAACGGGCCGGCCGGTCCATCGGCGCGGACGCGGCCGCGGCGCTGCTCGACGCGGTCGGCAACGACCTCAGGGAGCTGGCCGCGGCCTGCAACCAGCTCGCCTTCGACACCCCCGGCAAGACCATCGACGAGGCCGCCGTCGCCCGCTACCACCGGGGGCAGGCGGAGGTCAGCGGGTTCACCGTCGCGGACTCGGCCGTCGAGGGCAGGCTGGGGGACGCGCTGGAGCAGCTTCGCTGGGCGATCGCCACCGGCACGGCCCCGGTCCTGCTGGTCAGCGCGCTCGCGGGGGGCCTGCGATCGCTGGCCAAGGTGGGCGGCGCCCCGCGCAACCTGCGGGGCGGACAGCTCGCCGGCCATCTCGGCATGCCGCCGTGGAAGATCGACCGGACCAGGAAGCAGCTGAACGGCTGGGGCCCGGAGGGCCTCGCCCACGCGCTGCAGGCCGTCGCCGCGGCCGACGCGCAGGTCAAGGGCGGCGGGGCCGACCCGGCCTACGCGCTGGAGCACCTGATCCAGGTCGTTGTCGCCAGCCGTACCGGCCGTTAGCCGCCTCGACGGGCGGTACGGGTCCGAGGCGTACGCCCGGCCGACGGCGCGGCGGAAGGCGAGCCGTACCGGCGTGCGGTGAGCATCGGAGGCCGGCATGACCCGGCGAGCGCCGAGGGGCTCGGGAGGATGCGGCGAGGGCCGGAAACGCCGGAGCGCCGCGTCCCCGAGGGGACGCGGCGCTCCGGAAGACCCGGGTCGAGCTCCGGAAGAACCGGGACTACTTGGAGGCCGACAGGGCGGCGACGCGCTGGGCGATCGCCGACTTGCGGTTGGCGGCCTGGTTCTTGTGGATGACGCCCTTGCTGGCGGCCTTGTCCAGCTGACGGGAGGCGGCGCGCTGCAGCGCGATGGCCTCGTCGACATTGCCCTGCTCGGCGGCCTCGCGGAACTTGCGGACCGCCGTCTTCAGGGACGACTTGACAGCCTTGTTACGCAGCCGGGCCTTCTCGTTCTGCCGGTTGCGCTTGATCTGGGACTTGATGTTCGCCACGAAGAAGCCTCGGTGAAAGTTGTCGGAGTGGGGCGCGCGGGCAGAGAGGGCGCGCCACACGCAGTTGAACAGACTACCAACCGGCTGGACGATCGCTCAAATCGACAGCCGGGTCGGAAGGATGCCTGACAAGCTTACCCTTCTCCCCTCACGGTCGGAACCAGAACCGCCGGTACTCCTCCCAGTCCTGCTCCGTGGCGGCGAAGTCCACGTACAGCGCCAGCCCGAACCGCTCGCGGTGCCCGCCGTGGGCGGTCAGCGCCAGCCGCGCGCCCCTCGCGGCCGTCGCGACGCTCTCGGCCCCGTCGGACCACGAAACGCCGTGGTCGTGGTAGGCGGGCGCGCCGATGAGCAGGGTCTTGTCCGCGGGCACGAGGTCCAGGGCGAAGACGGCCTGCCGTACGACGTGGCCGCCGTAGAGCAGCTCGGAGGGGAGGAAGGAGTCGTAGGTCATGATCGCGACCTGGTCGACGCGGGCCGCGACCTGCCGGAAGTAGTCCGGCGACCAGTACTTGTCGTGGCCGATGACGCCCCGGACCACCGGCCGGGTCAGCGGGAACGGCTCGATCTGCGGGGTGGAGGTGGACAGCGGGCCGCCGCCGAGGACCGGGCGGGTGCGCTCCAGCAGGTCCAGGAAGTCGGCGTCGCCGTCGCCGACCGGCTCGAAGTTGTAGTGGACGCCGTCGAAGCCCAGCGTCATGACGGAGCGCGCGCTCTCCACCAACCGGTCCCGGACGGCCCGGTCGTCGAGGTCCAGGAAGCCGTCCACCTTCTGCCCGAGCCACGCCGACACCCGCACGTCCGGCAGCTCGGCGTGCCACCGCTTCACGAAGTCGCGCGCCCCGGGACTGCGGTCGGGCAGCGAGCCGTCGGCGTTGAACGGCCCGGAGTGGACGTACACGTCCCTGATCCCGGTCCGGCGCAGCCGGTCGGCCAGGCGTCTGAGGTCCGCCGCGCTCTTGCGGCCGTCCACCCAGGCGTGGCCCAGCCACAGGGCGTCGTGGCCGCTCGCCTTCGCCCAGGACGCCGGGGTCCCGGTAAACTGCAGGGTGAGGGTGGCCGCGGCCACCCCCGGGAGCACAAGGAGGACGGCCGCCACCACCGCGAGAAACCGCAGGCCGCGCCGTGCTCTGGTCCGGGCAATCACCCGGACATGTCACCATGGAAGACGGCTGGGATGCCAGCCGTAGATCTCTTCAATACTGCGAAACGGACACCGGTGCGCATTCAGCCTGGCCAGACCGATCCCGCGGTGATCCGCAACTTCTGCATCATCGCGCACATCGACCACGGCAAGTCCACCCTTGCCGACCGCATGCTGCAGATCACCGGCGTGGTCGACGACCGCTCCATGCGCGCCCAGTACCTCGACCGGATGGACATCGAGCGCGAGCGCGGCATCACCATCAAGTCGCAGGCGGTCCGGCTGCCGTGGAAGGTCGGCGACACCGAGCACGTCCTCAACATGATCGACACCCCGGGGCACGTCGACTTCACCTACGAGGTCTCCCGGTCGCTGCAGGCGTGCGAGGGCGCGATCCTGCTGGTCGACGCGGCGCAGGGCATCGAGGCGCAGACGCTGGCCAACCTCTACCTGGCGATGAACGCCGACCTGACGATCATCCCGGTGCTCAACAAGATCGACCTTCCCGCCGCCCAGCCGGAGAAGTACGCCGCCGAGCTGGCCCACCTCATCGGCTGTGAGCCGGAGGAGGTGCTGAAGGTCTCCGGCAAGACCGGCGTGGGCGTCCGGGAACTGCTGGACCACGTGGTCGCGAACGTTCCCGCCCCGGTCGGCGTCGCCGACGCCCCCGCCCGCGCGCTGATCTTCGACTCGGTCTACGACACCTACCGTGGCGTGGTCACCTACGTCCGCGTCATGGACGGCCACCTGGGCAAGCGCGAGCGCATCCAGATGATGTCCACCGGAGTCTCGCACGAGACGCTGGAGATCGGCGTCATCTCACCGGAGCCGAAGATCGCGGACAAGGGCCTGGGCGTCGGCGAGGTGGGCTACCTCATCACCGGCGTGAAGGACGTCCGCCAGTCGCGGGTCGGTGACACGGTGACGTCGTCCGTCCGCGCCGCCACGGAGGCGCTCGGCGGCTACGACCATCCCAAGCCGATGGTCTTCTCCGGCCTGTACCCGATCGACGGCGACGACTACCCCGAGCTGCGCGAGGCCCTGGACAAGCTCCAGCTCAACGACGCGGCCCTGGTCTACGAGCCGGAGACCTCCGCGGCCCTGGGCTTCGGCTTCCGCTGCGGCTTCCTCGGCCTGCTCCACATGGAGATCGTCCGCGAGCGCCTGGAGCGGGAGTTCAACCTCTCGCTCATCTCCACCGCGCCCAACGTGGTCTACCGGGTGATCATGGAGGACGGCAAGGAGGTCGACGTCACCAACCCCTCGGAGTTCCCCACCGGCAAGGTGGACAAGGTCTTCGAGCCGGTGACGAAGGCGACCGTGCTGGTCCCGTCGGAGTTCATCGGCGCCATCATGGAGCTCTGCCAGAACCGCCGGGGCGCCCTGCAGGGCATGGACTACCTGTCCGAGGACCGCGTCGAGATCCGCTACACCATGCCGCTCGGCGAGATCATCTTCGACTTCTTCGACCAGCTCAAGTCCCGCACCCGCGGCTACGCCTCGCTCGACTACGAGCCGCACGGCGAGCAGGAGGCCGAGCTGGTGAAGGTCGACATCCTCCTCCAGGGCGAGGCCGTCGACGCCTTCAGCGCCATCGTCCACAAGGACAAGGCGTACGGCTACGGCGTGGAGATGGCCAAGAAGCTGCGCGAGCTTATCCCGAGGCAGCAGTTCGAGGTGCCGATCCAGGCCGCGATCGGCGCCCGGGTCATCGCCCGCGAGAACATCCGCGCCATCCGCAAGGACGTCCTCGCCAAGTGCTACGGCGGCGACATCTCCCGTAAGCGCAAGCTGCTGGAGAAGCAGAAGGAAGGCAAGAAGCGGATGAAGATGGTCGGCCGGGTGGAGGTCCCCCAGGAGGCCTTCGTCGCCGCGCTGTCCACCGAGTCCTCCGTCGACAAGGCCAAGAAGTAGGGACGGCGCCGCCCGCCGGCGGGGGAGCGGACCCCGAGGTCGGGGAGCGGCGGACGGGATCCCGGCGACCGCCGCGCACATCGGGGCCCCTGGCGGGGTCCCGGTGCCCGGCGCGTACGGCGGGACACTCGGGCGGCGGGCGGCGCCGTACCGGGCACCCGCCCCGGGGCGGCAGACTTGACCCGTGCCATCCACACTTCCCGACGGCGACCCCGTACCGGCCTCGGGCCGGCTCCCCGGCAGCGCGCTGCGCGGGCTCGGTGAGCGGCCGTTCGGCTTCTACGTCCACGTGCCGTTCTGCGTGACCCGCTGCGGCTACTGCGACTTCAACACCTACACCGCCTCCGAGCTGGGTCCCGGCGCCTCGCACGCCGACTACGCCGCGACCGCCGTCGCGGAGGTGCGGCGGGCGCGGGCCGCCCTCGGCGACGCCGACCTGCCGGTCGAGACGGTGTTCTTCGGCGGTGGCACCCCCACCCTGCTGCCCGCGGCAGACCTGGTCCGCATCCTCGGCGCCATCGACGAGGAGTTCGGGCTCGCCCCCGGCGCCGAGGTGACCACCGAGGCCAACCCGGAGTCGGTGGACCGCGCCTACCTCGCCGGACTGCGCGACGGAGGGTTCAACCGGGTGAGCTTCGGCATGCAGAGCGCCCGCGAGCACGTGCTGCGGGTGCTGGAGCGCCGCCACACCCCGGGCCGGGCGGCGCACGCCGTACGGGAGGCGAGGGAGGCCGGGTTCGGCCACGTCAACCTCGACCTGATCTACGGCACGCCCGGTGAGAGCGACGACGACTGGCGGGCCTCGCTGGCCGCGGCGATCGAGGCGGGGCCCGACCACGTGTCGGCCTACTCGCTGATCGTGGAGGACGGCACCCGCCTGGCGGCCAGGATCAGGCGCGGTGAGCTGCCGATGCCCGACGACGACGTGGCGGCCGACCGCTACCTCATCGCCGACGCCATGCTCGCCGAGGCGGGTTTCGAGTGGTACGAGGTGTCCAACTGGGCGACCTCGGAGGCCGCGCGCTGCCGGCACAACCTGCTCTACTGGACCGGCGGCGACTGGTGGGGCGTCGGCCCCGGCGCGCACAGCCACGTGGGCGGCACCCGCTGGTGGAACGTCAAGCACCCGGCCGCCTACGCCCGCCGCCTGGCCGAGGGCGTCTCACCCGCCCACGCCCGCGAGGTGCTGTCGGACGAGGACCGGGCGGTCGAGCGGCTGATGCTGGAGCTGCGGCTCGCCCGGGGCTTCCCCCTGGCGGAGATCGGGCGGCCGCCGGTGGCCGCCCGGGCGCTGGCCGACGGGCTGCTGGAGGTCGAGCCGTTCAAGACAGGCCGGGCGGTGCTGACGCTGCGCGGCCGGCTGCTGGCCGACGCCCTGGTCCGCGACCTCACCTGACCGCACCTGACCTCACCGGGCCCGGTCTCGGCCGTCATCCCGCGGACCTCGCCGGCCGCACTGGGCACCGGTCCCGATCGTCCTTCCGCGGACCTCGCCGGCCGCGCCCGGCCCGGCGGGGACGGCGGCGGGCTCGGCCGGTCACGGCCGGTCTCAGACGTCCTCCGGCGGGGCGGTCACGAAGTCGATGAGCCGTTCGACCGGGCCGAGGAGCTCCGGCTCCAGGTCGGCGTAGGTGGTGACCGAGCCGAGGATGCGCCGCCAGGCGTCGGCCGGGGCGAGGTCCCAGCCCAGGGCGGCGACGACCCCCTCCTTCCACGGCACGCCGCGCGGCACCCGCGGCCAGGCGCCGATGCCCAGCACCGACGGCTTGACCGCCTGCCAGACGTCCACGAACGGGTGCCCGGCCACCAGCACGTACGGCGAGGCCACCCGGTCGGCGATCCGGCTCTCCTTGGACCCGGCGACCAGGTGGTCGACCAGCACGCCCAGGCGGCGCTCCGGGCCCGGCTCGAACTCCTCGACGATCTCCGGCAGGTGGTCGACCCCTTCGAGGTACTCCACCACCACGCCCTCGACGCGCAGGTCGTGACCCCAGACCTTCTCCACCAGCGCGGCGTCGTGCACGCCCTCGACGTAGATCCGGCTCTCCCTGGCCACCCGGGCCCGCAGGCCCTCCACGGCGATGGAGCCGGAGGCGCTGCGCCGCGGGGCGCGGGGCGCGGCGGCCGGCCGTACCAGGGTCACGACCCGGCCCTCCAGCAGGAACGCGGCCGGCTCCAGCGGGAACACGCGCCGCCGCCCGAAGCGGTCCTCCAGGGTGACGGACTCCTTGTCGCAGGCCACCACGGCGCCGCAGAATCCGCCGTCGGCGTCCTCCACGACCAGGTCGATCTCGGCGGGGACCTGCGGGATCCTCCCCCTGCCCGGACGCCGCCAGTTCCCCGCCAGCACGTCGCGCTCGTACACGCCGACCGCACCTCCTCACGCCTCACCGATCCAGAGGACGCTAGCAAAGGGCCGTCGCCTTATCGCACCCCGTCGGCAAGAGCCGTACACTTGGCACTCGGGAACACAGAGTGCCAGACTCCGCGTTCCCGGTTCGGCGCAGGGCAAGGAGGTGAGCACGTTGGTCGATGACCGCAGGCTTGCGGTGCTTCGGGCCATCGTCGAGGACTACGTGTCCACCAACGAGCCGGTGGGGTCGAAGGCACTCGCCGAGCGGCACAACCTCGGGGTCTCGCCCGCCACCATCCGCAACGACATGGCGGTGCTGGAGGAGCAGGGATACATCGCCCAGCCGCACACCAGCGCGGGGCGGGTGCCCACCGACAAGGGCTACCGGCTGTTCGTGGACCGGCTCTCCCAGGTCAAGCCGCTGTCGGGCGCGGAGCGGAGAGCGATCGAGAGCTTCCTCGCCGGCGCGGTGGACATCGACGACGTCGTGACCCGCACGGTGCGGCTGCTGGCGCAGCTCACCCGCCAGGTCGCCGTGGTGCAGTACCCCACGCTGACGCACTCCACGGTCAGGCACGTCGAGCTGGTCCCGCTGAACGAGCGGCGGCTGATGTTCGTCCTCATCACCAACACCGGCCGGGTCGAGCAGCGCGTCGTCGAGCTGCCCGAGGGGGTCGACGAGACCCGCGTCGCGCACCTGCGCGCGACGCTCAACGCCTCGCTCGACGGCTGCGGGCTGGCCAAGGTCCCGGACAAGGTCGCCGACCTGCCCTCGGGGCTTCCGATCGAGGACCGCCCGTTCGCCACCACGATCCTGTCGGTGCTGCTGGAGTCGCTGGTCGAACGGCATGATGAGAAGATCGTCTTCGCCGGGGCCGCCAACCTCGCGGGAGCCGACTTCAGCGTCGGTCTCCGCGACGTCCTGGAGGCCCTGGAGGAGCAGGTCGTGCTGATGCGCCTGCTCGGAGAAACCTCGGACCTGTCGGCGCTGACGGTGCGGATCGGCTCGGAGAACCCCTACACCGGTCTCCAGGGCACGTCCATCGTCGCCGCCGGGTACGGTTCGGGGGACAAGCAACTGGCCCGGCTCGGCGTGCTGGGCCCGACGCGAATGGACTACCCGGTCACGATGGGCGCGGTGCGCGCGGTGGCACGCTACGTCAGCCAGATCCTGGCTGCATCCTAAGAGGTCAACTAAGTGGCTAAGAGCGACTACTACGGCACCCTCGGGGTACGCCGTGACGCCAGTGCGGAGGAGATCAAGAAGGCCTACCGCAGGCTGGCGCGCGAGTTGCACCCCGATGTGAACCCCGATCCTGAGACACAGGAGAGGTTCAAGGAGATCACGCAGGCCTACGAGGTCCTGTCCGATCCCAGCAAGCGGCAGATGTACGACATGGGTGCCGATCCGTTCGCTCCCGGCGGGGGCGCGGGCGCCGGGGGCTTCGGCGCGGGCTTCCCGTTCAGCGACATCATGGACGCCTTCTTCGGCGCGGCGGCCGGCGGCGGCGGGCGCGGGCCGCGCTCGCGCGCCCGCCGGGGCCGCAACGCCACCATCCGGGTGGAGCTGGACCTGCGCGAGGCGGCCTTCGGCACCACCCGCGAGCTGGTCGTCGACACCGCCGTGCTCTGCGAGGTCTGCTCGGGTGCGGGCGCCGCGCCCGGCACCCACCCCGACACCTGCGACATGTGCCACGGCCGCGGTGAGGTCTCCCAGGTCACCCGGTCCTTCCTCGGCCAGGTCATGACGTCCCGGCCCTGCCCCCAGTGCGGCGGGTTCGGTTCGATCATCCGCAACCCCTGCCAGGAGTGCTCCGGTGACGGCCGGGTCCGCACCCGGCGGACCATCAAGGTCCGCATCCCCGCGGGCGTCGAGGACGGCACCCACATCCAGCTCGCCGGCGAGGGCGAGGTCGGCCCCGGCGGCGGCCCGCCCGGCGACCTGTTCCTGGAGATCGTCGAGCGGCCGCACGAGGTCTTCGAGCGTCGGGGCGACGACCTGCACTGCACCGTGCAGATCCCGATGACGGCCGCCGCGCTCGGCACCGTCCTGGTCATGGAGACCCTCGACGGCGCCGAGGAGCTGGACATCCGGCCCGGCAGCCAGTCCGGCCAGACGATCCCGCTCTACGGCCGCGGCGTCCAGCGGCTCAACGAGACCGGTCGCGGCGACCTGCTGGTCCACATCAACGTCGAGACCCCCGTCAAGCTCGACCCCGCACAGGAGGAGCTGCTGCGCGAGCTCGCCAGGCTGCGCGGCGAGGAGCGCCCGCCCGGCAAGTTCGCGCCGGGCCAGCAGGGCTTCTTCTCCCGCCTGCGGGACGCCTTCAATGGCCGCTGACCCGGCGGTCCCCGACGCCCTCCGGGGGGTCGCGGACGGGGCCTCCCGGGTCCGCCGCGGCGTCCTGCCGGGGGTCGCGGGCGGCGCCCGCCCGGCCCGCCACGGCGTCCTCCGGGGGGTCGCGGGCGGTGCCCGCCGGACCCGCCGCGGCGTCTCCGCCGCCGCATGACGGCGCCGGTCTTCCTGGCCGACACGGCCGATCTGGGCCGGGAGGGGTTCACGCTCGCCGGCCCGGAGGGCAGGCACGCGGCGGCCGTACGGCGGCTGCGTGCCGGGGAACGGCTCGACGTGACCGACGGCGCGGGCGTCGTGGCGGAGTGCGTGGTGGACGACGCCGGCAAGGACTCCCTGCGGGTGCGGGTGCTGCGCCGCTACGAGGTGCCCGCGCCGCGTCCCCGCCTGGTCGTCGTCCAGGGCCTGCCCAAGGGCGACCGGGGCGAGCTGGCCGTGGAGATGATGACCGAGGCCGGGGTGGACGTGATCGTGCCCTGGGCCGCGGCCCGCTCCGTCACCCAGTGGAAGGGGGAGCGGGCGGCGAAGTCGCTGGCCCGCTGGCGTTCCACGGCCCGTGAGGCGGCCAAGCAGTCACGCCGCTTCCACCTGCCCGAGGTGACCGGCCTCGCGAGGACCGCCGAGGTCGCGGACCTGCTGTCGGCGGCGGCGCTGGGCGTCGTGCTGCACGAGGAGGCCGCCTCCCCGCTGTCCGGGCTTCCGCTGCCCGCCGACGGGGACATCGTGGTGGTGGTCGGCCCCGAGGGCGGGGTCTCCGAGGAGGAGATCACCGCCTTCCGCGCCGCCGGAGCCGCCCCGGCGCTGCTCGGGCCGACGGTGCTGCGCACCTCGACGGCCGGGGTCGCGGCCGCGGCGGTGCTCCAGGCGCGTACCGGCCGCTGGTAGGCGCACGGCGGTACGGCCGTGCCCCGCCCGCGGTGGCCCTCCCCGCCCGGCCGCATGGCCGGGCCGTCCAGGCATGCGGCGGACCGGTCGCGCGCCCTCCCGTCCGGCCGCGCGGCGGACCGGCGCCGGTCAGTGGCTCACCGGGGTGGGCATGCCCTCGCTCGGAGTCGGGGGCTGCTGCTCGTCCGGCTGGGAGCAGCCGGCGGGCGGGCACGGGCTCTCCGTCTCACCGGTGGGCTCGGGCGCCGCGGTCGGCGTGGGCGGGCACTCCTCGGTGACGTCGCCCGGCGCCGTGGGGCAGCCGTCCGACGGAGTGGGCTTCGGCGTGGGGGTCGCCCTGGGCGTGGGGGTCGCCTTCGTGTTCGGCGCCGCGCTCCTGGAGCGCTCGGTCGTCGGCTCAGGCGGGGGCGGGGGGCTGGACGTCCTGGGGACGGCCGGGACCCGGTTGTCGTTGTTCGACGGCGGGCGCGAGGTGGCCGACATGTCGGGCGCGGTGGACTGGGTGAAGTTCACCTCACCGCTGTAGACCTCCTGGATCACCTGTTCGCGCAGCTGGGGGACCATCATCACGACGGTCGCCGCGACAAGGACCGCTCCAGTGACGGAGGCGCCGACGCGCCACCACACCAGCCCGCGGAGTCCGCGCAGCCCGCGCCGCTCGATCCGGGCCCGGATGATCTCCAGCCCGTCGGGGGAGGGAACGACCGAGTTCGCCTCCGCGTTGAGGGCACGGCGCAGCAGCTCGCCGTACTCATCGGGGGACTCGGTCATGACAGTTGCTCCAGTGTGGTTCGTAGGGCGGCCATGCCACGAGCCGTGTGGCTCTTGACCGCGCCTTTGCTGATTCCCATCGCGTGGGCGATCTGTGCTTCGGACAGATCACCGTAGTAGCGCAGGACCAGTGCTTCGCGCTGCCGGGCGGGCAGGGCGCGTAGCGCCTCGATGACGGCGGAGCGCTCGAACTCGCCGATCGCGCCGTTCTCGGCGCTCGGCGCGTCCGGCATGCCCTTGGGGGCGTACTTCTCCACGACCGCCCGGTGCCGCAGCACGGAGCGAGATCGGTTGACGACCGATTGGCGCAGGTAGGCGAGTGCCTTGTCGGTGTCGCGCAGGCGGCGCCAGGCGCCGTGGATGGCGACGAACGCGTCCTGTACGACCTCCTCCGCGGTTGCCACATCGCGGACGAGCAGGACAGCGAGACGCACGAGCGACCGGTAGTGCGCGCTGTAGAGCGCGGTAACGGCCGCATCGGCGTCCCAGCCGACGGGCACCGCCCCGAGCGACCTGTCGGCCACGAGGGTCTCGGTGGTCACATCAGTGGGACGCTCGGCCTTCCCAGAGGGTTTACGCTCTTCCGGTTCATTAGGGGGCATGACCCAGTCGTGTCCTCGGCCCGGCGGCCATGTCGTGCGAATCGCAATGGTCTGTAGTTGTTGAAGTTTTGCACACCCACCATATCCGTATGGATCTTTCTTCGCTGGGCATGGACCATCACCGATTGGCAACGCCCGGACCGGATAGGGTGCCCGCATGGTGAGTGAAGCCGACTGCCTGTTCTGCAGGATCGTGGCCAAGGAGATCCCCGCGCGGATCGTGCACGAGACCGGCCGCACGCTGGCCTTCCGTGACGTCGACCCGAAGGCGCCGACCCACGTGCTCGTGGTGCCGAAGGAGCACTACCCCACCGCCGCGGCCCTGGCCGCCGCCGACGACGGGCTCACCGACGAGGTGATCAGGGCCGCCCACGAGGTCGCCGAGCAGGAGGGGATCGCCGAGTCCGGCTACCGGCTGGTCTTCAACACCGGCCCCGGCGCCGGTCAGACCGTCTTCCACGTGCACGGACACGTGCTCGGCGGGCGCGGCCTGAACTGGCCTCCCGGCTGATAACCGGGAGGCGTCACGGGTCCCGTCGCGGATACCATGGCGTAGAAGTCACACTCCGATATCTGGAGGCGAACAGGCCGAAAGGCCCGCCTATGTCCGAGACAAACGATTCCAACAGAACGTCGCCGCGGTCGAAGACCCCCGGGCGCACCCAGGCGAAGGTGGTGATTCCGGACGACCACTCGATGGTCAGCCTGCTGGGCTCGGGCGACGAGCTGTTGCGGGTCATCGAGGGCGCCTTCCGGGCCGACATCCACGTCCGGGGCAACGAGATCACCATCACCGGCAGCCCTGAGGAGAGCGGCACCGTCGTGCGCCTCTTCGAGGAGCTGACCGAGCTCGTCCGCAGCGGCGCCGAGCTCACGGCGGACGCGGTGGAGCGCAGCATCGCGATGCTGCGGATGACCTCCGAGCGCCCCGCGGAGGTGCTCTCCCTCGACATCATCTCCTCCCGGGGCCGGACCATCCGCCCGAAGACGGTGAACCAGAAGCGGTACGTCGACGCGATCGACAAGCACACCATCGTCTTCGGCATCGGCCCGGCGGGTACCGGCAAGACCTACCTCGCGATGGCCAAGGCCGTTCGGGCCCTGCAGGAGAAGAAGGTCAACCGGATCATCCTCACCCGCCCGGCGGTCGAGGCGGGGGAGCGGCTGGGCTTCCTGCCCGGCACGCTGTACGAGAAGATCGACCCCTACCTGCGCCCGCTGTACGACGCGCTGCACGACATGCTCGACCCCGAGTCGATCCCCCGGCTGATGGCGGCCGGCACGATCGAGGTCGCCCCGCTGGCCTACATGCGCGGCCGTACGCTCAACGACGCCTACATCATCCTGGACGAGGCGCAGAACACCTCGCCCGAGCAGATGAAGATGTTCCTGACCCGCCTGGGCTTCAACTCCAAGATCGTCGTCACCGGCGACGTCACGCAGGTCGACCTGCCCGGTGGCACCCAGAGCGGACTGCGGGTGGTGCAGGACATCCTCGACGGCATCCCCGACATCCATTTCAGCAGGCTGACCAGCGCCGACGTGGTCCGGCACAGGCTGGTGAGCGATATCGTCGACGCCTACGGCCGCTATGACGAGTCGCAGCGGCAGAGCGAGCCGCAGTCGATCAAGGGCGTGGCCAAGCGCCCCCGAGGAAGATCGTGAAAACAGTGGAGAACGACCGGTGAGCATCGAGGTCAACAACGAGTCCGGCGTCGAGGTCGACGAGGGCCTCATCGTCTCGCTGGCCGGCCATGTGCTGGAGCGGATGGACATCAACCCGCTCGCCGAGCTGTCGATCCTCGTCGTCGACGAAGAGGCCATGGCCGTGCTGCACGAGCAGTGGATGGGGGAGCCCGGCCCGACGGACGTGCTGTCCTTCCCGATGGACGAGCTGCGGCCCGGCGGCGGCAGCGGCGCCCGGCAGGAGGGCGACGCCCCCGCCGACCCCGCCCTCCTCGGTGACGTGGTCCTGTGCCCGCAGGTCGCCGCCAGGCAGGGGGCCGAGGCGGGGCACGGCGCCGAGGCCGAGCTCGAGCTGCTGTGCACCCACGGCATCCTCCACCTGCTCGGCTATGATCACGCCGAGCCGGAGGAGCACAAGGAGATGTTCGGCCTCCAGGCCGAGCTGCTCGAATCGTGGCGGGAGGTGCGCGCCCAGCGGTGAACGGTGCCAATGGGTGGTTGTTCTCGGCCGTCGTCCTGGTCGTGGTCGCCGGTCTGATCGCCAGCGCGGAGACGGCGCTGACACGGATCTCACGGGTCCGGGCCGAGGAGTTCGTCCGCGAGGGGCGCCGGGGCGCCCCCCGGCTGCAGGAGATCGTCGCCGATCCGCCCCGATATCTCAACCTGCTGCTCCTGATCCGGCTGAGCTGCGAGATGATCGCCACGGTGATCGTCACGCTGCTGTGCATCGACTGGTTCGGCGACCAGGGCTGGGCCTACACCGCCGCCGCGGCGATCATGATCGTCGTCAGCTACGTCATCGTCGGCGTCTCCCCGCGCACGCTGGGCCGCCAGCACGCCGAGCCGATCGCGCTGGCCGGCGCCCCCCTGGTGTACGGCCTCACCCGGATCTTCGGCCCGCTGCCCAAGCTGCTCATCCTGCTGGGCAACGCCCTGACGCCCGGCAAGGGCTTCCGTGAGGGGCCGTTCACCTCCGAGGCCGAGCTGCGCGACCTGGTCGACCTGGCCGAGGAGCGCAGGGTCATCGAGCCGGACGAGCGGGAGATGATCCACTCGGTCTTCGAGCTCGGCGACACCATCGTCCGCGAGGTCATGGTGCCCCGTACCGACATGGTGTTCATCGAGCGCGGCAAGACCCTCCACCAGGGCCTGTCGCTCGCGCTGCGCAGCGGCTTCTCCCGCATCCCGGTGGTCGGCGAGAACGAGGACGACGTCATCGGCATCGCCTACCTCAAGGACATCGTGCGCCGGGTCCAGGAGACGGGCGAGGCGGGCCGCGCCGAGCAGGTCGAGACGATCATGCGTCCGGCCGCCTACGTCCCCGAGAGCAAGCCGATCGACCAGCTCCTGCGGGAGATGCAGGCCCGCCGGATCCACCAGGCCATCGTGATCGACGAGTACGGCGGGACGGCCGGCCTGGTGACGATCGAGGACATCCTGGAGGAGATCGTCGGAGAGATCACCGACGAGTACGACCAGGAGGTCCCGCGCGTCGAGTCCCTGCGGGACGGTGCGGTCCGGGTGACCGCCCGGCTCCCCGTGGGAGACCTGGAGGACCTCTTCGACGCCGAGCTGGAGGTCGACGACGTGGAGACCGTCGGCGGCCTGCTGGCCCACGCGCTGGGCCGCGTGCCGATCGCCGGTTCCGAGGCCGTCGTGAAGGGGCTCAGACTGACGGCCGAGAGCCTCGCCGGACGGCGCAACCGGATCGGCACGGTCCTCGTCCGGCGGGTCCCCCCGGAGGAGGCCGACCCGGCCGAGACCGCATCGGAGCACGACCAGAGCAAGGCCTGAGAGCAGGCCGGGTCGGCGGCGTCCTGGGTGTTTGCCGATGATTGCCGCTTTTGCCGAGTGGGAAGGAAGCAGGTCGGCGGGGGCGGGGGCCCGCGCCCGACATCGGGGGAACGGACATGTGGCGGGGGACTCGGACCCCGGGGGTCCGGGCCGCCGCCGCGGTCGCCGTATGTGGGCTGCTGGCGATGGTCCCGGTCGCGTGCGGCACCGGGCCGGCGCGCTACACCCGGGCGGACGCGAGGGCGGAGCAGGTGCGGTTGCGCAGCCTGCTGCCCGTCCAGGAGGACATGCCGGACGGGTTCTCGGCCCGGCCGCGGGACGGCTGGCGGCCCCCGTTCCGCCCGGAGAACCCCGAGTGCCGGACCGTCCTGAACATGGCCGGGGGCGGCTCTCCGCGCCGCGCCGCCGGGCCCCGGGTCACCGTGACCTACCAGGGCGACGACGTGGGCGAGCTGGCCGGGGTCGCCCTGGTGTCCTACGCCGGCGCGGGCGCCGCCCTCCGCTTCGCCGAGATCTCCGACGCCCTGGACGACTGCCCGGTGGCGACCGGTCCCCTGGCCGGCCGCGGCACCTCGCTGCGGGTCTCCCCCCTGGAGGTGGACGTGCCCGGCGACGTGCGGGCCGGGCGGCTGCGCGGCAGGCTGAACGGCTACCCCTACGAGCTGCACGTGGTCTTCGCCCGCGTCGGCAACACCGTCGTCTCGCTGGTGCACAGCGGGATGGCCGGGATCGACGAGGAGAGCACCCGGCGGCTCGCCCGGCTCATGGTCGGCCGCCTGTCCGCCTGATCCGGCGGCTGAATACCCTTGTGCCGTGAGCGAAGCGAACCTCGACCCCGAGGACAACAAGATCATCGTGCTGGCCCGTTCCGCCCGTGCCCGCAACGGCACCGCCGAGGGCGCCGCGGTGCGCGACGAGACGGGCCGGACCTACGTGGCGACCGACGTGGCGCTGCCCTCGCTGACGCTGTCGGCGCTGCAGGTCGCCGTGGCCATGGCCGTCTCCAGCGGCGCGGAGTCCCTGGAGGCCGCGGCGCTGGTCACCGCGGGCGAGGGCCCCTCCCCGGCGGACGAGCGGGCCGTGCGCGACATGGGCGGCGAGCGGCTGCTGGTGGCCGGGCCGGACGGGACACCGCGTCAGAACTGAGCCGACGATCGGGGACAATGGGTGACGTGAGTTCTTCAGCAGCTGATTTCCGCGCCGGTTTCGCCTGTTTCGTCGGACGGCCCAACGTCGGCAAATCAACGCTGATGAACGCGTTGGTCGGCACCAAGGTGGCCATCACCTCCTCCAAGCCCCAGACGACCCGCCGCGTCATCCGGGGCATCGTGCACCGCCCGGACGCCCAGCTCATCATCGTCGACACCCCCGGTCTGCACCGTCCCCGCACCCTCCTGGGCGAACGGCTCGACAGCCTGGTGCTGTCCACGCTCACCGAGGTGGACGTGATCGGCTTCTGCGTGCCTGCCAACGAGCCCATCGGCAAGGGCGACCGGTTCATCGCCGAGAAGCTCACCGCAGTGAAGAAGACCCCGGTCGTCGCCGTCGTCACCAAGTGCGACCTGGCGACCCGCGAGCAGATCGCCGCGCAGCTGCTGGCCGTGTCGCAGCTCGCCGAGTTCGAGGAGATCGTCCCGGTCTCGGCGGAGAGCGGGGAGCGGCTCGACGTGCTGCGCGACGTGCTGGCCGGCAGGCTCCCGGCCAGCCCGCCGCTGTACGAGGGCGGGCAGCTCACCGACGAGCCCGAGCAGGTGCTGGTGGGCGAGCTGATCCGGGAGGCGGCCCTGGAGGGCGTCCGCGACGAGCTGCCGCACTCCATCGCGGTCGTCGTCGACGAGATGTTGCCCCGCGAGGGCCGCGACGACCTGCTCGACATCTACGCCCACATGTTCGTCGAACGGCCCTCGCAGAAGGCCATCGTGATCGGGCACAAGGGAAGCCGCCTCAAGGAGGTCGGCAGCCGGGCCCGCGGCCAGATCGAGGCGCTGCTCGGCACCCGGGTCTACCTCGACCTGCGCATCAGCGTCGCCAAGGACTGGCAGCGCGACCCCAAGCAGCTTCGCCGGCTCGGCTTCTACGACTGACGGCGCGGGGCGGGGCGGCCGCCCGCGGGGCCCCGCCGTCCCACGCGGGTACGGCGGAGCCGCGTGCCCGTCCTCCCGTGTCGCGGCTCGGCGAGCCGCGCGCCTGCCGTCACGTCCCGGTGCCGGGCAGGCGCGACAGGCCCTCGTCCAGACGCCGTCGCAGCTCGACGGCGTCGGCGGCCAGCGCGGAGACCAGCGTGCCCGGCCCGGCCAGCGGGAGCATCGCCCAGCCGTCCCCGACCGACGAGGCGGGCGCCCGCCCGGTGACCAGGACGCTGCCGACGCAGCGGGCGTCACCGTAGACCGCGGGGGAGCCGTCGGTCACCGGGTCGCCCACGACGAGTTCCTGACGCAGCAGCGGACCCGCGGGGGTCACCGCGTCGAAGCGGGCGTGACAGCGGCCGGGCCGCTCGCCGTACCGGCCGAAGACGATCTCCTCGCGCCAGGACACCCGGGCGCCCTCCTCCAGCGTCAGCCGTACCGCCGAGCGGTGCAGGCAGCCGGCGGCCAGCACGGTCGGCTCGGGTGCGAACCGCAGCGACGCCCCGGCGCCGACCCTGGCGGTGACGGTCAGCGCCGACTCCCCCGTACCTGGCAGGACGAGCGTGCTCGCGACCGACAGGACCTCCAGCTCGCTGCCCGGACCCACCTCGATGTCGAGGGCCAGGTCGTCGCCGCCGAGCGGACCCGCCGCGGTCGAGACCAGGTGCACCCGGCCCGGCCCGGTACGGCGCAGCGTGAGCGGCGGATCGGACCGCATGGCGACCAGGACGGTCCGGCCGTCCGGACCGCGCTCGGTGACCAGCGCGGCCCTGGCCCGCATCGAGCGTCGTGGCGCGGAAGGAGCGGGGGAGGGACGGCCCCCGTCCGTGCGGCGAGGATCGGCGGGAAGGGCGGAG
>NZ_JBEZNH010000001.1:178427-239866 GCF_040653115.1 Streptosporangium sp. NPDC048047
GGAGGGGCGGTGCCCGTCCGTGCGGCGAGGATCGGCGGGAAAGGCGGAGGAGGGGCGGTGCCCGTCCGTGCGGCGAGGATCGGCGGGAAAGGCGGAGGAGGGGTGGTCCCCTTCCGTGCGGCGAGGGTAAGCGGGAGACGCGGAGGAGGGGCGGTCTCCGGGAGGCCGGGCCGCCTCCGCGCGATCAGGCGCGGGCGCGGTCATGCTCGCCGGGCGAGGTCGTGCCCATGCTCGTCGGCGTGGCCGTGCTCGTGGCCGTGCTCGTGGCCGTGGGTGCGGCCGTGCTCGTGGGCCCAGGCATGGACGAGGCCGGAGACCCACTCGGCGACCGCGGGTGCGTCCGGCTCCTCCCGGATCGAAGTGAACAGCACCGGCCTTCCGTCCCGCACGGCCGCCGCGTCCCGGTCCATCACCCTGAGGTCCGCGCCCACCATCGGCGCCAGGTCGGTCTTGTTGATCACGAGCAGGTCCGCGGTGGTCACGCCGGGGCCGCCCTTGCGCGGGACCTTGTCGCCCCCCGAAACGTCCAGCACGAAGATCTGCCGGTCGGCCAGACCCCGGCTGAAGGTGGCGGTGAGGTTGTCCCCGCCGCTCTCCACGATCACCAGGTCGAGCGGGCCGAACCGTTCCTCCAGTGACTCCACCGCGTCGAGGTTGGCGGCGATGTCGTCACGGATGGCGGTGTGCGGGCAGCAGCCGGTCTGCACGGCGGCGATCCTCGCCGGGTCGAGCACCCCCGCCGCGCGGAGGAAGTCGGCGTCCTCGGTGGTGTAGATGTCGTTGGTGACCACCCCGAGGCGGAGCGCCGGGCCCAGCGTCCGGCACAGCGCCGCGGTCAGCGCGGTCTTCCCGCTGCCGACGGGGCCACCGATGCCCAGTCGCAGCGCCCGCCCGCGCGGATCGGCCGCCGGGTGGTGGTCGTCGTGGTCAGCGCCCATGAGGGTCACCGTCCTTCCTTCCCTGGTGATCTTTTCCGGTGGTCTGTCGCGGTGGTCTTTCCCGGCGGCCTTCCCCGATGGGCGGCGGTGCCGTCCGGTGTTCCGTCCGTCCGGTGTTCCGTCCGGGGCGCCCGTCAGGACGCCCCGGACGTCAGGAGACGAACATCCTCGGCTCGGCGCGGACGTGCCGTTCGGCGAGCAGGTCGAGCGCGGGCGCGGCGGGCGCGGGCAGCCGTTCCCAGGGGTCCGGCGCCCCGGCCTCCCCGGCGGATCCCGAGCCCGGTGTTCCGGGACTCCCGTCCGGTCCCGGGGCCGGCGCGCCGATTCTCCCGTCCGGTCCTGAGCCCGGTGCTCCGGCCTCTTCGCCGGATCCCGAGGCCGGCGGGCCCGCCAGGTGCGCGGCGGAGCCGGTGGCGATCCGTTCCAGGTCGGGGGCGAGGGCGGCGAGGAGCCGGTGGACCGGGACCGGGTCGAGGCCGAGGAGCCTGACCGCCGCGGTGGCGGGGCCGGTGACCGCGGTGTAGGCCGCCGCGAGCGCCGCCTCCGCCGGGGAGCATCCCGCGGCGGCGGCCACCGCGCCGAGTGCGACCGCGTGGTGCGCGCCAGCGGGCGCGGCCCGCGCCAGGTCGTCCAGGATCGGCGACGGCCAGATCCGCCGGGCGCTCCGCAACAGCAGTCTGCCCTGCGTACGGCTCGCCTCCCGCTGCGCGGGCGACGACGTCCGCGCGTCGGCCTCGGCGTCCAGGCGCTCCCACGCGGAGGCCGGGGGCTCCCATCCGGCGTCCGGACGCTTCCACTCCGCGTCCGTCGCCGGGCCGGCCTCGCGGGACGCGGCGAGGTCGCAGGCCGCGGCGGCGAGACCGGCCGCCACCGTCCCGGCGGTGGCCAGCCGTCCCCGCAGGAACGCGGCCAGGCTCGTGAGATCGCGGACCGCCCCGGCGCGGATCGCCTCCTCGGCGCCCCCCGAGTGCGCGTGCCCTCCAGCGGGCAGCCGGGAGTCGGCCAGCAGCAGCAGCGCGGCGTTCACGCGACGCTCAGAAGAGGAAGTAGCGCTGGGTCATGGGCAGGGTCTCGGCCGGGGCGGGCTCGACCGTCTCGCCGTCCACCCGCACGGTGAAGGTGTCGGGATCCACCTCGATCTCGGGGGTGGCGTCGTTGAGGGGCATGCTCTCCTTGCCCCGGCGGCGGACGTCGGCCACCGGCACCAGGCGCCGCCGTACGGCCAGCCGGTCGGCCAGGCCGTCCTCGATCGCGAGCGGGGCGACGAAGTGGACCGACGTGGCGGCGGCGGTGACCGGGACGGCGCCGAACATCGGACGCGGCAGCACCGGCTGCGGGGTCGGGATCGAGGCGTTGGCGTCGCCCATCTGGGCATGGGCGATGACGCCGCCCTTGAGCACCAGGTCCGGTTTGACCCCGAAGAAGGCAGGCTGCCACAGCACCAGGTCCGCCAGCTTGCCGGGCTCGACCGAGCCGACCTCCCCGTCCAGGCCGTGCGCCACCGCCGGGCAGATCGTGTACTTGGCGACGTAGCGCCGGGCGCGGAGGTTGTCCGCCGGTCCGTCGCCCGGCAGCGCGCCGCGCCGCCGCTTCATCACGTGCGCGGTCTGCCAGGTCCGGATGATCGTCTCGCCCACCCGGCCCATCGCCTGGGAGTCCGAGCCGATCATCGAGATCGCCCCCAGGTCGTGCAGCACGTCCTCGGCGGCCATGGTGGCCGGCCGGATCCGCGACTCGGCGAACGCCAGGTCCTCCGGGACCGAGGGGTTCAGGTGGTGGCAGACCATCAGCATGTCGAGGTGCTCGTCCAGCGTGTTGACGGTGTGCGGACGGGTCGGGTTGGTCGAGGAGGGCAGGACGTTGCGGTGCGAGGCGACCCGGATGATGTCCGGAGCGTGGCCGCCGCCGGCGCCCTCGGTGTGGTAGGCGTGGACGGCCCGGCCGCCGATCGCCCTCAGCGTCGACTCCACGAACCCCGCCTCGTTGAGGGTGTCGGTGTGCAGCGCCACCTGCACCCCGGTGGCGTCGGCGACCGAAAGGCAGGCGTCGATGGCCGCGGGGGTGCTGCCCCAGTCCTCGTGCAGCTTGAACCCCGAGGCCCCGGCGCGGAGCTGCTCCAGCAGCCCTTCGGCGCCGGTCGTGTTGCCCTTGCCGAGCAGTGCGACGTTGACCGGGTGGGCATCGAGCGACTCCAGCATCCGGGCGAGATACCAGGTGCCGGTCACCGTGGTGGCCTTGGTGCCCTCGGCGGGGCCGGTGCCGCCGCCGACGATCGTGGTGACCCCGGCCGCCAGGGCCTCGTCGAGGATCTGCGGGCAGATCAGGTGGACGTGGGAGTCGACCGCCCCCGCGGTCACGATCTTCCCGTTGCCCGAGATGACCTCGGTGGACGGGCCGATCACCAGATCGGGGTGGACGCCGTCCATGGTGTCGGGGTTGCCGGCCTTGCCGAGCGCGACGATCCGGCCGTCCCGGACGCCGATGTCGGCCTTGACCACGCCCCAGTGGTCGAGCACGACCGCGCCGGTGATCACCAGGTCGGGGGCGCCCTCGGCGCGGGTGGTCCTGGCCTGGCCCATCGACTCCCGGACGACCTTGCCGCCGCCGAACACGGCCTCGTCGCCCGCGCCCGCCGGGCCCATGGCGAGGTCCTCGGTGACCTCGACGAACAGGTCGGTGTCGGCGAGCCTGATCCGGTCCCCGGCGGTGGGACCGTACAGCGCGGCGTAGCGGGACCGCTCAACGAACATCGGTGCTCCCGTCCATCCCGTCCATCCCGTCCAGGGGGCCCGCCCACTCCGGGCGCAGGCCGGGCACGATCCGGCGCCCGGCGATCGGCACCAGGGTCACGTCGCGCTCGACGCCGGGCTCGAAGCGCACCGCCGTGCCGGCCGGCACGTCCAGGCGGGTGCCCCAGGCCGCCCGCCGGTCGAACTCCAGGCCGGGGTTGGCGGCGGCGAAGTGGTAGTGCGACCCGACCTGGATCGGCCGGTCGGCGACGTTGACGACCCGGACGGTGACGCGCTCACGGCCGGGGTTGAGCGGCACGGGGGCCTCGCCGTACCGGATCTCGCCGGGGACCACGCGCTCCGCCGTCACGGGATCGGCCAATGGACGGTGACGAGCTTGGTGCCGTCGGGGAAGGTGGCCTCGACCTGCACCGACTCCAGCATCTCCGGCACGCCGTCCATGACGTCGCCCCGGGCGAGCACGGTGCGCCCCGCCTCCATCAGTTCGGCGACGGTCCGGCCGTCCCTGGCCCCCTCCATGAGGAAGGACGCGATGACGGCGGTCGCCTCCGGATGGTTCAGCCGGAGACCCCGGGCCTTCCGGTCCCGGGCGACACCGGCGGCGACATGGATGAGCAGGCGTTCCTGCTCGTGTGGTGTGAGCCGCATTGAACGGACCATAAGAACCGGCTGTTACCGAAGTGTTGCACGGTGATGTCCGGGTGGTTTCCGGTCCGGGCCGTCACGGGGGTGAAACCCCCGCAAAGCGCAATTAACATCCGCGATCTTCTCGGGAAACCTTACTCGCCCACCTTGTCGGCAGGTGGATCGGTGCGGGGCCGTACCGGTGGGAACCGGTGAGAGAGGAAGGCACTTGAGGAGAACAGCCTGGCGCTCCGGCGTCACCGCCGCCCTGCTGGCCGTCGCGCTCGCCGCGTGCGGCGGGGAGGCTCCGGCGGGCGAGAACGCCGCCTCCGCCGGCGGCGGCGCGGACGGCGACGGCATCAAGGTCGGCATCCTGCACTCGCTGAGCGGCACGATGGCCATCAGCGAGGTGACGGTCAAGGACGCCGAACTCCTCGCGGTCGAGGAGATCAACGTCTCAGGAGGGGTGCTCGGGAAGAAACTGGTCCCCGTGGTGGAGGACGGCGCCTCCGACTGGCCGACCTTCGCGGAGAAGGCCACCAAGCTCATCCGGCGCGACAGGGTCGCCGCCACCTTCGGCGGCTGGACCTCGGCGAGCCGCAAGGCGATGCTTCCCGTCTTCGAACGCAACAAGGCCCTGCTGTGGTATCCGGTGCAGTACGAGGGACTGGAGAGCTCGCCGTACATCTTCTACACCGGCGCCACCACCAACCAGCAGATCATCCCCGCGCTCGACTACCTGAAGGAGCAGGGGAAGAAGAAGCTCTTCCTGGTCGGCAGCGACTACGTCTTCCCGCGCACCGCCAACAAGATCATCAAGGCGTACGCGGCGGCCAACGGGATGCAGGTCCTCGGCGAGGAGTACACCCCGCTCGGGCACACCGAGTACGGCACGCTGACCAACAAGGTCGTCGAGGCCGCGCCGGACGCGGTCTTCAACACCCTCAACGGCGACAGCAACGTGGCGTTCTTCAAGCAGCTCGCCAGCGCCGGGGTCACCGCCGAGAAGATGCCCGTCCTGTCGGTGAGCGTCGCCGAGGAGGAGGTCAAGGGGATCGGCGTGGACAACATCGCGGGCCACCCGGTCGCCTGGAACTACTACCAGACCACCCAGGGACCGGCGAACGAGAAGTTCGTCGCCGCGTTCAAGGGCAGGTACGGCGCCGGCAAGGTCACCTCCGATCCGATGGAGGCAGGCTACAACGCGGTGTACCTGTGGGCCGAGGCGGTGAGGAAGGCCGGGACCACCGAGGTCGAGGCCGTGCGCAAGGCCGCGGGCGGCATCGCCCTGGAACGCCCCGAGGGCCTGGTCACCATCGACGGCGAGAACCAGCACATGTACAAGACCGCCCGGATCGGGGTGGTCCAGCCGGACGGCCTCATCAAGGAGGTCTGGAAGTCCGGCGAGCCGATCAAACCCGACCCCTACCTGAAGGGCTACCCCTGGGCGAGCGGCCTGGCCTCGGGCTGACGCGCACCCCGGGCCCGCCGGTCCGCCCCCGGAGCCACACCGGCCCGGCTGGCCGGCCGGGCCGCCCCCGACCGGCTCCGGAGCGCGGCGGTGAACGACCCGCGGCAAGAACCGCGGCGCCGCCGCGCTCCGGAGCCAGACCCCTCGCGGAAAGGGACGAAGGTGGAGGCGTTTCTCAACCAGCTGCCGATCGGTCTGTCGATCGGCGCGGTGCTGCTCCTCATCGCCGTCGGGCTGACGTTCACGTTCGGCCAGATGGGCGTGATCAACATGGCCCACGGAGAGTTCATCATGGCCGGGGCGTACACGGCCTACCTGCTCCAGGGCGTCGCCGGCCGCGACGCGGTGGTCGTGGCGCTGCCCGTCGCCTTCCTGGTCGCTGGGCTCATGGGGCTCCTGCTGGAGTGGGCCGCGATCCGGCACTTCTACGGCCGGCCGCTGGACACCCTGCTGCTCACCTGGGGCGTCAGCCTGGTGCTCCAGCAACTCGCCCGCGACCTGTTCGGGGCGCCCAACGTCCAGGTCCAGGCGCCGGACTGGCTGCGCGGCGGGCTCGGCACGCTGCCGTACAACCGGCTGTTCATCCTCGCCCTGGCGGTACTCACCGTCGTCGCCGTCTGGGCCTACATGAACCGCACCGGCCAGGGACGGCGGATGCGGGCCGTGATGCAGAACCGGCGGCTCGCCGCGACCAGCGGCATCGACACCGGCCGGGTGGACCGGCGGACCTTCTTCATCGGCTCCGGCCTCGCCGGGGTCGCCGGGGTCGCCCTCACCCTGATCGGCCCGGTCGGACCGGCCCTCGGCACCTACTACATCGTCGACGCCTTCCTGGTCGTCGTCGCGGGCGGCCTCGGGCGGCTCCGCGGCGCCGTGATCGCCGCCGCCGGGCTCGGCCTGCTCAACTCCTACGCCGAGTTCTGGACCGACGCCAGCCTGGCCAAGGTCATCGTGTTCGCCGCGATCGTCGCATTCCTGCAGTTCCGGCCGCAGGGCCTGTTCGTCACCCGATCGAGGGCATTGGTCTGAATGAACCTCAACCATCCGGAAACGCCGGAAACATCGGAAACAGCGGAAATACCGAAGACCCTGAAAACACTGAAAGGGCTGAAAACGCTGAAAGGCCCCGGCGTCTTCGCGGCCATGGCCGTGCTCGCGCTGGTCGCCGCCCCCCTCCTGCTGGAGCCCTTCCGTCTCGGCCTGCTGGCCAAGTACCTGTGCCTGGCGATCGTCGCCCTGGGCATCGGCCTCGCCTGGGGCCAGGGCGGCATGCTGGCCCTCGGCCAGGGCGTGTTCTTCGGCCTCGGCGGCTACGCCATGGGCATGCACCTGAAACTCGCCGACGCCCGGGGCGAACTGCCCGACTTCATGGTGTGGAGCGGCGTCGAGCGACTGCCCGCGCTGTGGAGGCCGTTCGCGAACCCGGTGTTCGCGCTGACCGCCGCCGTGGCGGTCCCGACGCTGATCGCCGCCGCGCTGGGCCTTCTGGTGTTCCGGCAGCGGGTCCGGGGAGCCTACTTCGCGATCCTCACCCAGGCGCTCGCCGCCGCGTTCGCCATCCTCCTCGTCGGGCGGCAGGGCCTGACCGGCGGGACCAACGGCCTGACCAACTTCTACGACCTGTTCGGCCTGGACCTGGCGGACGACGCCGTCCAGCGCGGACTGTACCTCGTGGTCGCGCTCACGCTGGGCCTGCTCTATCTGGGCGCGCGGCAGCTGACCCGCAGCCGCTTCGGCCGCCTGCTCGTCGCGGTCCGCGACGGCGAGGACCGGGTCAGGTTCCTCGGCTACGACCCGGCCCTCGTCAAGACCGTCACCTTCGCGATCTCCGCGGGGATGGCCGGGCTGGCCGGCGCGCTGTTCGTGCCGGTCGTCGGGATCGTCTCCCCGGCGCTGCTGGGCGTGGTCCCCTCGCTGGAACTGGTCGTCGCGGTGGCGGTGGGCGGCCGGTTCACCCTGGCCGGGGCGGTCGCCGGGGCGGTCGTCATGGGATACGCCAAGACCGCGTTCAGCGAGGAGTTCGCCGGCGGCTGGCTGTACCTGCAGGGCGCCCTGTTCATCCTCGTGATGACCCTCGCGCCGCGGGGCGTCCTCGGACTGGCCGCGACGGCCCGGGACGCGCTCGCCCGCAGGCGTGCCCGCCGTACCGAGGCGAGCCCCCGGCCGGGCGGGCCCGGCGCCGGCCGCGTCATGGAGGAGGCCGCGTGACGTCCTCTCCGCGCCGGCGGGAACCGTCCGGCGGGAACCGTTCAGCGGGACGGTTCGGCGAGAACCGGAGGAAGCGATGAACCCGTCCGGCCCCCGGGCAGGCCTCCCGGAGGAAGCGACGAGCCCGCCCGGCTCCCAGGCAGGCGTTGACCCGTCCGGCCCCGGGACGGGCGTTCCGGAGGACCCGATCATCGAGATCCGCGGCCTGTCGGTCGTCTTCGACGGCTTCCGCGCCGTCGACGGCGTCGACCTGACCGTCGGGCGGGGGGAGCTGCGGTTCCTCATCGGGCCCAACGGCGCGGGCAAGACGACGCTCGTGGACGCCGTCACCGGCCTCACCCGCCCCACCGCCGGGGAGATCAGGTTCGCCGGCCGCGACCTGGCGGGTCTGCGCGAGCACCGGATCGTACGGCTCGGCGTCGGGCGGACCTTCCAGACCTCCGTGGTCTTCGAGGAGCTCACGGTGCTGGAGAACCTCGACCTGGCCGCGTCGTTCCGACGTACGCCGTGGTCGCTGCTCCGGCGTCGGCGCGGCGTCGGCGAGGCCGTCGCCGAGGCGCTGGAGACGACGGGCCTGGGCCCGATGGCGGAGCGGCCCGCCGGGGTGCTCTCCCACGGGCAGCGGCAGTGGCTGGAGATCGGCATGCTGCTCGCGCAGCGGCCCCGGCTGCTCCTGCTGGACGAACCGGTCGCCGGCATGTCGCAGGGCGAGCGCGAGCGCACCGGCGAGCTGCTGACGTCGATCGCCCGCGAGCGCACGGTGGTCGTCATCGAACACGACATGGAGTTCCTGCGCAGGTACGCCTCGCGGGTCACGGTCCTGCACGAGGGCCGGGTCCTGGTCGAGGGGCCCGTGGAGCAGGTCCGCGAGGACCCCCGGGTGCAGGAGGTCTACCTCGGGAGGAGGAGCGGCGATGCTGTCGGTACGGGATCTTGACGCCGGGTACGGCAGGGCCCGGGTGCTGTCCGGGATCGGCCTGGAGGTGGAGCCCGGGACGCTCGTCTGCGTGATGGGCCGCAACGGCGTCGGCAAGACCACCCTGCTCGACACCGTGATGGGCGTGCTCCCGGCCACCGCCGGATCGGTCGTCTTCGACGGGCGCGACGTGACCCGTCTCGCGCCCCACGAACGGGTACGGCTCGGCATGGGCTACGTCTCCCAGGGGCACGCGACGTTCCCCCAGCTCAGCGTGCTCGGCAACCTGCAGGTCGCCCTGGAGGCGGCCGGCGGGCCGAAGGAGGCGCTGGAGGAGGCGCTGGAGGTCTTCCCCCGGCTCAAGCCCCTGCTGAAGCGCCACGCCGGGTTCCTGTCCGGCGGCCAGCAGCAGCAACTCGCCATCGCCCGCGCCCTGGTCGCCCGCCCCAGGATGCTGATCCTGGACGAGCCCACCGAGGGCGTTCAGCCGTCCATCGTCATCGAGATCGAGGAGGCGATCGAGCGGCTGCACGCCTCGGGGCTCGCCGTACTGCTGGTGGAGCAGTACGTGGACCTGGCGCTGCGCCTGGCCGACCGCTTCCTGATCCTCGACGCCGGACGCGTCGTCCGCGCCGGCCCGGTCGCGGAGCTGCGGGACGAGGAGGTCCGGAGCCTGCTCGCGGTCTGACCCGGCCTCCCGCCCGGCGGCCGGACCGGCCGGGTCCGTACGGCCCGCCACGGGCGGACGCCTGAGAGCGGGCCGACAGGGGCCGGGACCGCACGGAGCCGGGAGCGTACGGAGCCGGGACCGTGCGGACCGGGAAGGCGTCCGTCAGGGGCGGGCCTCGAAGGAGTTGAACGCGACGTCCAGCCCGGGGCCGCCGCGCCGGCCCCGCGCGAAGACGCCGATGGAACCGGCGGTCGGCGGCCGGGCCCGGTCCACCTGGGAGACGACCTCCTTGCCGTTGACCCGCAGGCTCAGCGTGGTCCCGGTCGCGCCGCCGCGGCAGACCGCCTGCAGGACGGTGAGCCGTCCGGGACGCAGGCCGGGGACGCGCCGCACCGCCGACGGAGCCTTGCCGCTCCGGGTGATCGAGGCGGCGCCGTCACCGGTGAGCGCGAACTCGTAGCGCTCGGCCGTCCCCTTCCGGCCGCGGCAGAACACCCCGAAGTCTCCCTTGCCGGAGATCAGGCGCACCTTCACGGTGATGACGGTGTTCCGCAGCGAGGCGGTGACGGGGGCGGTGACCGGGAGGTCCGCACCGGCCCGGACGGTGAGCCGGTAGGCGCCGTGGTCCGGCCGGTGCTTCCCGGCGTTCCCCGCCGCCGTGCTGCTCCAGCCGCCGGCGGCGCCGAAGTCGTCCTGGAACGGCAGGGTGCGCGCGGTGGAAGGCCGGGCGGTGCGCTTCACGGGCGACGGGGACGGCGACGGCGACGCCGTCACGGGGGCGGGGGAGCCCGTGGGGGCGGGCCCGGCGCTCTCCGGGGCGCTGGGCCGGGCCTGCGACGCGACGTCGCCGGTCGCCGGGTCCCGGGGGAGGAGCCAGGCGACCCCGGCGATGACCCCGGCGAGGACCAGTCCCGCAACCGCGGGGATGAGATGCCGCCTGACCTGCCGCGCCGTGTCCGGAACCGCCTCATCGGCACGACGGGCCGCATCGGTACGGCGAGCCGTGCCCACGACGGCGGGGGTCGCGCCCGCGTACCCGGGGACGGCCGGTACGGCGGGCGGCGGGGCCTGTCCCGGAACCGCCGCGACGGGCGACGGGGCGGTTCCCGGACGGGGCACGGGCGGCAGGGCGGCCCCCGGACGGGGCGCGGGCGGGGGGACCGGCTCCGGAACGACCGGCGACCGGACCGGTGCGGGGCCCGCGGCGGGCGGGTCGGCGGGAGTCCCGGCGGACGGTTGGACGGCCGGTCCCTGACCGATCACGGCCGGTGCGGGCATCGGCCCACCGACCGGCGGAATCGGTGCGGGCGTCTGCCCACCGGCCGGCGGGATCGGCGCGGGGCCCGCGGCGGGCGGCCCGGCGGGGGCTCCGCCGGCGGCGGGCGGCCTGGGCGGGACCGGCGCGGCGGCCGGGTCGCTGACGCCCGTCAGGGCGCGGACGATGTCGCGCACGTCCGGGCGGCGGGCGGGATCCTCGGCGAGGGCGCTCGCCACGAGATCGCGCAGCGGGCCGTGCAGGCCGGTCAGGTCGGGCCGGAGGCGGACGGCCCTCGCGGTCTCCTCGGGGTCGCCGGCGTCGGCGTCGCCGTACGGTTCGTGCCCGGCACGGCCGTACGGATCACGTCCCGTCGCCGCGTACAGGACGGCCGCGCCCCAGGAGAACACGTCCGACGCGGCGGTGGCCGCCTCGCCGCGCGCCCGTTCCGGCGGCGCGACCTCGCCGGGGACGTCGCGGAGGGGGAGGCCGGCGAGACCGAAACCCCCCACCCTCGGCCCGAGGGGGCTCAGCAGGATGCCGGACGGCGTCAGCCGCCCGTGCGCGATGCCCGCGGCGTGGATCGCCTGCAGGGCGACGGCGACGGACACGGCCAGCGAGCCGAGGCCCGGCCCGGCCAGGGGGCCCTGGTCCCCGACCCGCTCACGCAGGGAGGGGCCTTCGACGTGCTCGGTGACGACGTAGGCGCGGTCACCGTCGAACCCCGCGGAGAGCACCGGGACGACGCAGCGCGGGGCGACCCGGGACGCGGCGCCCGTCTCCTGCTGGAACCGCCACCGGACGCCGGGATCGGCGGTCAGGGCCGGGTCGAGGACCTTGACCGCGACCTGCCGTCCACCGGGGTCGTGGGCGAGGAGGACCTCGCCGGCGGCGTCCTGCCCCAGCCTGCCGGTCACGCGGTACGGCCCGATGATGAGATCCATCCCGTCCAGCATCCCCCCAACGGGTTCACCCGGCAGGGGAATCGCCTCCTTAGCTGCGGTCGAAACGGGCAGAGCTCGTCCGTCGCCCGCCCCGGCCGAGGAAGCCGGGGAAAGCGGGAAGCCGCTCCTCTCGGGGGAGCGGAGGAGTCGTCCTCCGTTCCTGACATTCGGTACTGGATCTTAGGGGGTATTCCGGTCACTTCGCCGGGAAGCGGTTTGATCTCGTATTGATGAAGGGCCTCCTCACGGCCGGTGCCACGCCCTAGCCTGCCTAATGAGCAGGGGGTTCGTGGGATCATGACCGAAGAGCACGAGGGCGTGACGGCACCGTCCGGGAAGGCGGGTCTTTTCGCCGGGAAGCTGCGGCGCCCCGGCGAGAAGGCCGGCTCCGTGCCCGATCCCGGCTCCGTGCCCGATCCCGGCCCCGTGCCCGATCCCGTGCCCGACCCGGCCCCGCAGCCGGAGCCGCCACCGGTCAAGAGGTTCCGGATCTTCCGGCTCGTCGGCTGGGTCGCCCTGGTCATGGCCGCGGTCGTGGTCGGCACGTCCATCCTGCTGGCGAACGGGCCGCCCACCGAGGCGGAGCTGCGGGAGCGGGCCGGGCTGTTCAGCAAGGACCGGCTCCGGATCGGCGTGAAGTCTGACACTCCGGGCATCTCACTCCAGGAGAAGACGGGCAGGCGCGCCTTCAAGGGGTTCGACATCCAGATCGCCTACATGATCGCCGCCGACCTGGGCTTCTCACCGGACAAGATCGACTTCCTGTCCATCGAGACCGAGGACAGGGCGCGTATGCAGGCCAAGGACGACCAGGGCCGGTTCGTCAAGGTGGACCTGGTGGTCGCCACCTTCAGCGTGACGCCCGATCGGCGGAAGGACGCGGCCGTCGGATTCTCCACGCCCTACCTGTACACCGAGCAGTCCGTGGTGACGAGATCCGACTACCCGGGGAAGATCACCTCTCTGGTGGATCTTGAGGGGAAGCACGTCTGCACGCTCGGCACTTCCACCTCCGCGATCGAGCTGGAGAAGGCGACCGGGGCCAAGGCCACCGCCCGCAACCTGATCAGCGACTGCATCGCCGATCTGAAGGCGGGCAAGTTCGAGGCGGTGACCACCGACGCGGCGATCCTGGCCGGGTTCGTCGCGGAGTCCGGCGGGAAACTCGTCCACCACGACATCGCACTGGAGAAGACCGAGATGTGGGCGGTCAACACCGGCCCCAACAAGGCGCTGCGCGACCTGGTCGACCTCGCGCTCTACCGCTCCTACGCCGACCCTCAGGACCAGCGGTGGGAGCAGGCGTACCAGATGTACATCGACCCGCTGCTGGCGGCCAATCCCGGCATCAACGTCGCACAGGCGCAGCAGCCCTGTGCGCTGCCCCCGGCGGTGCGCAGGTGGCCGTGGGAGCGGACGCTTCCCGTCCAGGAGTGCTCGACCAGTTGATCGGCATCGGGCGGACCAAGCGCACGTCCAGAATCCACCCCAGGAACCAGGAGTGGCTGCTCGCGCTGCTCCCGGCCTTCCCCCTGGTCCTGCTCATCATGCGGCTGTGGTACGCCAGCCGTCAGGACACCCAGACCCTGCTCCTGCTGGTGCAGAACATCAGCCCGCTGGGCCTGCTCACCGCCGTGCTGCTGACGACCGTGTGGATCCTGCCGGTCCTCGTCCTGTGCGGGCGGATGCTCGGCGCCCTGTACTGGATCAGCACGAGGGACTGGAGCGGCGCGAACCGCTCCTCCTGGCTGCTGAACGCCACCGAGCGCCTGCCGGGCTGGGTGGTGGTGCTGGCGGTGGTGGTGGGCCTGGTCTCCTGGGAGCTGCGGTTCCTGCCGACGCTGGAGATGCTGGCGCTGGCCACCGCCGGGCTGACGGTGCGCGACCGCTTCCCCGGCAGGGAGAGACTGCGGGTGGTCGTGTGCTACGCCCTGCCCGTGGCGGCCGCCGTGCTCGTCTACGCCGCGCTGTGGCCCGCCATCGGCCAGGCGATCGCCGCGCGGGACACGACGACCTCGGTCCTGCTCATCCTGCCGCCGGGGATCGCGGGCCTGCTGACCGGTCCGGTGCCGCGGGTGCTCGCCCGGCTTCTCACCCACGGGCTCGCCGTCGTCGTGGCGGTCTTCGCGCCGTTCCTGGTGGGCGTGGTGGTGATGAAGGCGCCGATCCTGCCGCTGACGGCGTTCCAGATGAAGGCGGACAAGGGGCAGGACGCGCCGAGGGTGCTCGTGGGCTACCTGGTCGCCAGCGACGACCAGATGGTGACCGTACTGGGGGCCGACGGCGCGGTGAGCTTCATCCGCGGCGACCGGCTGGAGTCGAAGGTGCTCTGCCCCGACCCCGACCAGGCCCCCCGGACCTGGGTGAACCTGCACGGCTGGTACGTCGAGAAGAGCATGCTGTCGTGGCTGGCCCCGGCCCCGCCGGAGAGACCGGCCGACCCGCGTTGCCAGGGCCGCTCCGCGGACTGAGCGGCTCTTCGGGCACGGCTCCCGCTGACGGCTGCTACTGGCGGTAGCCCTCGACCTCGCCGACCGGGCGCGGCGCCGCCGAGTCGGGGTCCTCTCCGGCGTCCCGGCGCGCCCGGCGCTGCCGCAGCAGGTCCCATGCCTGGTCGAGGGCCTCCTCGACCTGCCGGACCCGGTTGTTCTCCTCGTACGAGGAGATCCCGCCGGAGGCCAGCCGCCGGCGCAGGTCGTGCTCCTCCTCGATGAGGTCGTGGATGTGGGCGAGGATGTCGGTGTCCTTCATGGGTCTCCCCGGTTCGGATTCGGCGGTAGCGTCAATCTAACCCGGCCGGTACGGCTCTGTCCTGAGCGGGGTTTCCTCGGCTGAGGATGTCGTCCCACACCCCCTGTGAACTGGGACGTCTCGATTCATGAGATCCGCGGGCGTGGATTTGGGACGGTCTGCTAACGTGCTAGACATGCTGCGCGGGCTGCTTCTTAGCTGCCGCGACGAGGGCCTGTAAGAGGTCGGCCCCCTCGTCGCGGAGCGAGCCATGCGCGTCGGCCACGATCGTTTCCCACGTCGAGGAGCCATTGCATGTATCCGCAGCAGCAGCCCAGTCCCATGCCGTTCCGGCGTTACCAGCCCTTCGCCCCGGTCAGGCTCGACGACCGCACCTGGCCCGGCAAGGTCATCGAGACCGCGCCCCGGTGGTGCGCGGTGGACCTGCGTGACGGCAACCAGGCGCTGATCGACCCGATGGACGCCCACCGCAAGCTCAAGATGTTCGAGCTGCTGGTGCAGACCGGCTACAAGGAGATCGAGGTGGGCTTCCCCGCCGCCTCGCAGACCGACTTCGACTTCGTACGGCAGATCATCGAAGAGGACCGGATCCCCGAGGACGTGGTGATCCAGGTCCTGACCCAGGCCAGGCCCGAGCTGATCGAGCGGACCTTCGAGTCGCTGCGCGGCGCCAGGCAGGCCATCGTCCACCTGTACAACTCCACCTCCACGCTGCAGCGCCGCGTGGTGTTCGGCCAGGACCGCGAGGGCATCACCGCGATCGCGGTCGAGGGCGCCAAGCTCTGCAGGAAGCTGGCGGCCGAGCTGGAGGACACCGAGATCTACTTCCAGTACTCGCCCGAGTCCTTCACCGGGACCGAGCTGGAGTACGCCGTGGAGGTCTGCAACGCCGTCAACGACGTCTGGCAGCCCACCCCCGACCGCAAGGTCATCGTGAACCTGCCGGCCACCGTGGAGATGGCCACCCCCAACGTCTACGCCGACCAGATCGAGTGGATGCACCGCAACCTCGCCTACCGCGACTCGATCGTGCTGTCGCTGCACCCGCACAACGACCGGGGCACCGCCGTGGCCGCCGCCGAGCTGGGCTACATGGCCGGGGCCGACCGCATCGAGGGCTGCCTGTTCGGCAACGGCGAGCGCACCGGCAACGTGTGCCTGGTCACGCTGGGGATGAACCTGTTCTCCCAGGGCGTCGACCCCGAGGTCGACCTGTCCGACATCGACGAGATCCGCCGGGTCACCGAGTACTGCAACCAGCTGCCGGTCCACCCCCGCCACCCCTGGGGCGGCGAGCTGGTCTACACCGCCTTCTCCGGGTCCCATCAGGACGCGATCAAGAAGGGCCTGGAGCACCTGGAGCGCGACGCGGCCGCCGCGGGCGTCCCGGTGGACGAGTTCCCGTGGGCCGTGCCGTACCTGCCGATCGACCCCAAGGACATCGGCCGCACCTACGAGGCGGTCATCAGGGTCAACAGCCAGTCCGGCAAGGGCGGCGTCTCCTACATCATGAAGGCCGACCACAACCTCGACCCGCCGCGCCGCCTGCAGATCGAGTTCTCCCGGGTCGTCCAGGCCCGCACCGACACCCTCGGCGGGGAGGTGAACCCGGCCGAGATGTGGGAGGTCTTCTCCGACGAGTACCTGCCGAACCCGGCGCGCCCGTGGGGCAGGCTGGGCCTGCTCGCGCACCGCGGCGTCTCCACGGTCGACGAGAAGGACGTCATCAGCGTCGACCTGCGGCTGGACGGCGAGATCCGCGAGGCCGAGGGCGTGGGCAACGGTCCCATCTCCGCCTTCTGTGACGCCCTGACGCGGATCGGCTTCCCGGTGCGCGTCCTGGACTACGCGGAGCACGCCATGAGCGCCGGCACCGACGCCAAGGCGGCCTCCTACATCGAGTGCGAGGTGGCGGGCCAGGTGCTGTGGGGTGTGGGCATCGACTCCAACACCACGACCGCCTCGCTCAAGGCCGTCATCTCCGCCGTCAACCGCGCCGCCCGCTGAGGGTTCCGGTCCCGTCCGGGCCCACCCGCCCGGACGGGACCTGACCGCGCCGGCCGTACGGCGTGCTCCGGGCACCGCCGTACGGCTCGCGGGGGAGTCGCGGGCCTTTCCGGGCCGTGGGGCGGGTGCTCAGGTCGCGGACACCGGTACGGCGGCGGCGCGGGCCTTGTCGAAGTTGGCGACGTAGCGCCGGTAGATGGTCTTGTCGTTGAGCCGCAGCATGGTCTCGTCGTTGTGGCGCAGCGACGTCTCGTTGTAGTTGTGGCTGCCGGTGAAGACCCAGCGGGCGTCGCGGTCCCCGTCGTAGGAACCCTCGACCAGCAGGTACTTGGAGTGGATGCGGCCGGGCAGCGCGTTCCCGTCGCCGAGGGCGCGCAGCTCGACGCGGGGCTCGGCCAGCAGCAGCCGCCTGACCTCGTCGTCCATGATCCCGTAGACGATCTGCACCGAGCAGCCCTGGGCGGCGAGATCGCGGAGCCGCTCGGGGATCGCGACGCGGTGGGCGTCCCACTCCGACATCCCGACGCGGAGCTTCGTGCGGCCCTCGCAGGAGACCTTGTCGAGGTACTCGACGACGGGGTCGGTGGAGGCGTCCGTGCCCGCCCGCGGGAAGAAGTGCGCCCGCACCGAGCCGCCGGCCGCGCCGGTGCTGACGACGCGGTAGTAGTCGAGGTTCTTCCGCTCCGCCGCGAGGTCGGCGAAGTAGCCGTCGTACGCCTGGTACAGCCGCCGGTTGCCGGGCAGGACGACCGCGTTGTTCCAGTACGTCGTGGAGTTCAGGTCGGTGAGGTTGGCCGACGACTGCACGACCACGTTCGAGGCCCGGCCCGTCCGGGAGAACGTGTAGAACTTGTTGTGCTGCCCCTTGTCCCCGATGCAGGCCGCCGTGCCGCCCGACATCGGGCCGGTGCAGACGTGCACCCACGATCCGGCCGAGGTGTCCGTGCCCAGCTCGGCCGCCAGCCGCGACGCCACGGTGGCGCCGCGCTTGTCGCCGTCCAGGATCACCCGCACCTCGACGCCGCGCCGGTGGGCCTCGGCGAGCTCCTCGGCGAACTCCGTGCCGGCCGTACCGGACATGACGAAGTGCGCGACCTGGATCCGCGCCCCCGCGGGGGTCTGGCGGACCAGGCCGCAGAGCCTGCGCACGATGGCGGCCGGGTCGCCCCCGACGGGCTCGCTGAAGACGGCGTCCGTGGTGACCGGGGTGTCCGGGGCGCTCGCGCAGACGCCGCCGCTCGCCGCGGTCGTGTCGCCCGTCGCGATCCTGGACGGGCCGGTGGCGGGTCCGGGAACGGCGGCCTGAAGCCCGGGACAACGGCCGGCGAACTTCTCCAGTGTGATTCACCTCTCTTCGGGAGGCCCGAACCGCGTGTGGGGCGGCCGCCCCCGGTTTCCGCAGAATGAAGTTCCACCCAGAAGGGTTGCGGCCCACACGTCGGGTACGGCAGTCCCCGCCGCAATGGAACGCGGCGGGCCGCCGGGGAACCGGCCGGCCCGCCGCTCGGGGACAGGGGAAAGACATGCAACGCAACACCATCGTGCGCTCCGTGCACGATCTCGGCATGGCCGCCTGGTTCGGCGGATCGCTGATGGGCGCCGTCGGTCTCAACGGCGCCGCCTCGGCGGTCGACGACCGGAGCGAGCGGACGAGGGTGGCCAACGTCGGATGGAGCCGGTGGACACCGGTCAACGCCGCGGGGATCGCCGCCAACCTCATCGGCTCGGCCGCCGTGCTGTCGGCCAACAAGGGCCGTGTCGCGACCCAGAGCGGCGTCGGGAAGAGCAGCACCGCCAAGGCGGCGCTGACCGCGGGGGCCATGGTCGCCACCGCCTACAGCAGGGCGCTGGGAAAGAAACTGGAGCGCGCGGGCGACGTGCCCGCCGAGGGCGCCCTGGAGCCCGGCAAGGAGACCCTGGAGGACGTCGCCCGGGTGCAGCGGCGGTTGCGCGTCGTGCAGTGGGTCATCCCCGCCATGACCGGCGGCCTCGTCGTCCTGAACGCCCTGCACGGCGAGCAGCAGCGGCCGAACCAGGTCTTCGGCGGCATCGCGCGCCGGGTGCTCGGCAGGGGATAGGGACGCGCCCCCGGCACGTCCCGTGTGCCGGGGACGCGGTCTCCGCGACCGTCGTCGCGGGGACCCGTCGTCCGCCGGCCGGGCGGGGAGCCCTCAGCCGCCGTGGGCGCCGTGGAACGGCGTGGTCACGCCCTCGTAGTCCAGGTGCAGGACCATCCCCTGGTCGGCGTGGGCGAGGTTGTGGCAGTGGTTCATCCACATGCCCGGGTTGGCGGCGCGGAAGGCGACCTCCCACACCTCGCCGGGACGCACGTCGAAGGTGTCCAGCCACAGCGGGCTGCCGCCCGTCGCCCGCCCGTCACGGGAGAGCACCAGCACCCGATGCCCGTGCAGGTGCCAGGGATGGGTGTCACGGCTCCGGTTGACGACGGTGAAGCGGACGAGCTCGCCGTCCCTGACGACCTGGGTGGGGATGGACGGGAACGCGCGGCCGTTGACCGTGTGCGCGTACATCGGCCGGCCGCCGGAGAACGTCAGGCCGCGGTCGAGCACGAGGGTGAACCGCCGGTCGAAGCGGTTGCCGGAGCCGAACGGCGTGCCGGCCGGGGTCCCGTACCGGGTGATGTCGAGCTCCGGCCAGCTCGCGCCGTCCCCGGCGCTCCCCGCGGCGCCCGCGGGTCCGGCCGCCCCGGAACCGGCCCCCGGGGCGGTTCCCGATCCGGACTCCGACGCGGGCGCCGGGCTCGCCGACGGAGCGGGCGCCGAGGCGCCCCCGGCGCCCTCCCGCGATGACAGCCGCAGACCCTCCGTACGGTCGTCCACCGCGAGCAGCACCGTCCGCGCCGCGGGCATGGTGAACGCCAGGTCGTAACGGCCTCCCGCGGGCAGCCGAAGCCCGGTCCTGCCCAGCCCGCCGGGGCCGTTCAGGTCCTGCCCGTCCACGGCCACCAGCCGGTACGGCGTGCCCGCCAGGGTGAACCGGTGCGGCGTGTCGTCGGTGTTGACCAGGCGGAGCCGTACGGGGGTCCCGGGGGCGGCGGACCGTTCGATCGTCCGGTCCTGGTCGCCGAGCACCGTCGCGCCCCCGAAGGTGTGCACCGGCAGCGTGAGATCCAGTCCCGCCGCGGACACGTCCGGTCCGCCGGAGCCGCCGTCCCGCGTCCGCCCGCTCTCCCCGCCGGACGCCGCACCGGGTCCGGAGCCGGAGCCGGAGTCGGAGCCGGAACCGGCCGGTCCGCCGGCCCGGGGGCTGACCACCAGCGTGCCGTAGAGACCCTTCCGGACGCCGATGTCGGAGACCTCGTGCGTGTGGTACCAGTAGGTCCCCGCCTGGTCCGCCAGGAACCGGTAGGTGAACTCCTGACCGGGCCGTACGGCGTCCTGGGTCAGGCCCGGGACCCCGTCCTCGCCGGCGGGCACGTCGTAGCCGTGCCAGTGGATCGTCACGCCCGACGTGACGTCGGCGTTGCGCAGCCGTACCTCGATCAGGTCGCCCTCGACGGCGGTGATCGGCGGGCCGGGCACGCGGCCGTCGAAGGTCCACGCCGCCACGCGCCGCCCGGAGGACAGGGTGACGGTGGCGGTGCGGGCGGTCAGCGTGAACCTGCGCACCGTGCCGCCCGGCGCGGGTTCGGAGGGGCCGCGCAGCGCGGTCACCGGCCGGGCGTCTCCCACCGCGGCTCCGCGCGTCTCCGGCGCGTGCTCTCCCATGGCGTCCACGCCGGTCGCGTGCTCACCGGCGGTGTGGGCTCCGGTGGCGTCCGCCGTACGGCCGTCCGCCCGGTGCCCGGCGGCCATGTGGCCGCTCGGCGGCCCGCCGCCCGCGTCGGTCTCCGGGGCGGGGACGAACGCCAGCCCCGTCCCGGCGAGCCCCGCCGCCAGTGCCGCCGCGACGGCGACCCTCGTGGCGGGCGCCGGAAGGGGCACGGGGGTGGAGACGATCCGCCAGGTGAGGAGCACGGCCGCCCCGACCAGGGCCACCGTGACCAGCCCGGCGCTCCAGGTCGCCGGGTATCCGAGCAGCAGCGCGTACACCGGCCCGGCCACGGCCGCGTAGCCGGCGCCGAGCAGCGGGACGACGACGGCGGGCCGCCCCGCGAGGTCCGCTCCGCCTCCGCGGGCCGCCCTGACCAGGCGCGGCCCCGCCACCGCCGCCGCGACCAGTCCGGCGACGGTGAGCAGCGGCACCGTGAGGGTGATCTTCTCCTGGACGAACCACCAGCCCGCTCCGGCCAGCACGGCGGCGGTGACGGCGCGGGCCACCGACAGGACGGCCGCCGCGACGAACAGGGCCAGCGCGATCCCGGACCGCCGGGCGGCCGCCGCCGCGCCCGCCCCCAGCCACGCCACGGCGACCAGGACCGAGACCAGCAGGTCGAACGTGATGAGGGTGGCGACGCTCATGACACGCGCGCCGCGGGCTCTCCCGGTGCCATCCCGCCGGACGCGGCTCCGGCCGGGGCCGCCGCCAGAGCCCTGGCCCGTCGCAGGACCGTCCCGGCCGCCCCCATGACGGCCAAGCCGTTGATCGCGTGCAGGCCGAGGACGACCAGGCTCGCGGTGGTGGTGTAGCCGGTGTCGTCGTTCAGCGCCCTGCCCAGGACCACGATCAGCACCTGGACGATCACCAGGCCCAGCGGCAGCAGGGTGAACCCGATCAGCCGTCCGGGTGCCTTGGCCAGGGCCGCGGCCACGGTGGCCAGCAGCGACAGGATCGGGATGGCCATCATGCCGAACGTGTCGTGCAGCGCGAACGAGCCCTCCTCCATGGGCCTGTCGAACGCGCCGACCGCCGCGAAGTAGAACTGCACGACCACGGAGGCCAGCAGCAGGCCGGCCAGCACGACGTAGACCTTGCGCACGGTTCGCTCCTTCCTGTTCCATCGCTTCCGCCCGTCGTCGGACGGTCACTGGCGATGGTGTCCGACACGGCCCGCGCTGTCGTCCGCCGGACGGAGGCGAACGGCCTACTCTCGGTGCGGTACGGATCACCCTCTCGTAGTACGCCGCCCGCGGTGCCCGCCGTGGCGGGCCGCGGTTCCGGAGGAGGGGCCGGCCGCCTTGAAGAGACCGGCCGTCGGGCCGCGAGTCCGAGGGAGGGCCGGCCGCCGGACGCTCAGCGGCGGCGCGGACCCGCCGGGCGGACCCGCCGGAAGAGCTCGGCGACGTAGCCCACCGCCGCGGCGGGCACGTAGACGACGACCGCCCGGCCGAGCCCGTCCTGCAGGAAGGACTCGGCGAACGGCTCGTCCGGCAGCGTGAGCCGCCGGGACACCACCACGACCAGCAGGCAGCCCGCGAAGGGCACGAGGGCGGCCAGCAGCGGGCGGACGAACGCCGCCCCGCCCCGCCCGGTCGCAACCCGCGCGGCGAAGAACGCCCCGCCGACCAGGAAGAAGGCGACGCACGCCATGTTGACGGCGCTGGCGAGCACGATTCCACGCAGCGGTTTGCCGGCGTAGAGCAGCAGCATGAGGGCGAGCACCAGCCCGCCGGCGATCACGGAGGGAAGCCACGGCCATCGCCTGAGTTCGCTCATGGGTTCACGCTAGCCGCCGACGTGTAGGCTGTCTACATATGATTTCCCGGCCTCGTCCCACCGGTCCGCGCCGAAAACGACCCCGGTTCCAGTACGGCGGGCAACCCGAAGGCCGTGAACACCCCGGCGTCCTGGAAGACCGTGTTACGGCCGACGAGCCCGCCGGCGACGGTGAACACCTGAAGGGTGTGCAGGTGATGGCGGCCGTCCTCCCCGCGCACGTAGGCCGCCGCCGCGGGCTGGCCGTTGGCCGAGGTCGGGACCATCCGCCAGCCGGTGCCCCGCATGGCGAAGACGCGGGCGATGAAACGGCCGTAGGCCGCCCGCCCGGTGAACCAGTCGAGGAACGGCGGCATCTCCAGGACGACGTCCTCGGTCAGCAGCCGCTCCAGCGCCGCGACGTCGGCGTTCTCGAACGCCGTGACGTACCGGTCGATCAGCGCCCGGCGGGCGGGGTCCGCGGGCTCGCCGATGCCGTCCTCGCCGGCCGCAGCCGTCTCGCCGAGCCGCGCGCGGGCGCGCTGCAGGGCGCTGTTCACCGCGGCCGTCGTGGTGCCCAGCGCCTCGGCCACCTCGGCCGCCGGCCAGTCGAGGACGTCGCGCAGGATCAGCACGGCGCGCTGCCGGGCGGGCAGGAACTGCATGGCCGCCACCAGGGCCAGCCGCAGGCTTCCCCGGGCCGCGACGACGGCGGCCGGGTCACCGTGGGCGGGCGGCATCAGCGCGTCCGGGAACGGCTGCAACCAGGGCACCTCCCACCCCGGGGTCAGCGGCCCCTCCGGATCGTCGCCCGGAGCGCCGATCGCCGACGGCAGCGGCCTGCGGTCCCGCTTCTCCAGGGCGGTGAGGCAGGCGTTCGTGGCGATCCGGTACAGCCAGGTGCGCAGCGAGGCTCGCCGCTCGTCGAACCGGTCGTAGGCCCGCCAGGCCCGCAGCATGGTCTCCTGCAGCAGGTCCTCGGCGTCGTGCACCGAGCCCAGCATCCGGTAGCAGTGCGCCAGCAACTCCCCCCGGAACGGCGCCGTACGGCCCGCGAACTCCTCGGCGCCCCCACTCGTCGTCATCGTCGGCTCTCTCCTCGTCGTCCCGGCCGTGACCGGACCCTACTCGTCGGTCCGCCGGTACATACCGCGGAAAGGCCCACGACTCATCGCTGAGGCCGCTCTGGGAGGCGGCCCTGTCGAGTGACACGAAATGCGGATGATCGGAGCGCGAGAGGACGTCATCATGAGCTCGTGCCCCTGTCGCCATCGAGAGGGAGAAAGCGTTACCGCGTCGGCGCTCCGGAAGTACGGGCCGGTGGAGTTCTGGGAATCCGAGAGACTGGAAACCATGACCATGCGCTGCACCCAATGTGACGGCACGGACCTGGAGCCGGGATTCGTCGAGGACGCCGGAGAGCATTCACGGGGATACGGTCGCTGGATCGCGGGTCCTCTGAAGCGCGGCCCGCTCGGCAACGCCAGGCGCATGGGAAAGACGCGCTGGATCATCGAGGCGTTCCGCTGCACCCGCTGCTCCCACCTCGAACTGTTCGCCCGCTCCGAGGAATGAGGCCTGGATGCGGAGCCGGTTAGACCTCGGGTGCGGAGCCGACGGCGGCAGGTGCCCCGAGGCCTGGGCTGATCGGGAAACAGCACTGTGGCCTCGCGAAACTACAAATAACTTTTAGTTCCACGTGTAGCCGGTTCACCGAACTACAAGTGACGACGGCGAGCGATCTCGGCCTGCCGCCCGGACGGGCCTTCATCCGATGAGCCACGTCGGCTCTCGACATGGCCGGGTCGCTCTCGCCGGTCGTCAGCGGCCCTGAGCGGGTCTGCCGCCGAAGCGCCAGGGATGGACCTCCGTACGGCCGTCGCCGCCGGCCGGCAACAGCGCCGCGGCGGTCTCCCGGTCCGGAGCCTCCACCAGGGCCGCCCGGCCGAGCCGCGTCTCACCGTCGAGGGAGAGCAGCTCGCCGTACACGATCAGGTGTTCCGACGTGGCCGGCGCGGGGCCGGGGCCGCCCATGGCGAGCACCAGGAACCGGTCGTAGCCGTCCACGGCCCCGGTGAAGTCCCACATGGTGCGGCCCAGGACGTTGCGGAAGCGGTACAGCAGCACCGACGCGAAGACGCCGGCCCGGTGGTACGGCTCCTCGTGGGCGAACGCGCGGGCGGCCTTCGCATCCGGGAGGTCGACGATGTGCAGGCTGCCCGTCGGCTCGGCCTCGTCGCCATGGTGGGTCAGCGTGGGACCCCGGGCGACCAGCACCTCGGCGTACCCGTCCATGAAGGCCCAGTGGTCCTCGCTCAGATCCACCTTGAGCCCGAACGTGCCGGGACGGTCGCGGCCGTACACGAAATACTCCACGACCGCCCAGCCTAGATGATCTCGGCGCCCCGGCCCGGCATCCCATGGAATCAGCCGTCGCGGAAGAGCCGGTTGCGGGGTGCTTCCCATGATCCATCAACATCCATTAGCCTAAAGTACTAGGAGACTAGATAAATGGTGGAAACAGTGATCGAGTTCTATCTGGACGGCAGGTCGGGCGTCTCGCCGTACCTGCAACTGGTCCAGCAGGTACGGCAGGCGCTGCGGCTCGGCCTGCTGCGTGAGGGCGACCGGCTCCCGACCGTCAAGGAGGTGGTGGCGCGGCTGGCGATCAACCCCAACACGGTGCTCAAGGCCTACCGGGAGCTTGAGCACGAAGGACTGGTGGCCGCCAGGCCCGGCGTCGGGACGTTCGTGACGAGGACGCTGACCGACGCCTCGCTGGCCGCGCACGGGCCGCTGCGTCAGGAGCTGCGCCGCTGGCTGACCAAGGCCCGCCTGGCCGGTCTCGACGACGAGAGCATCGAGGCCCTGTTCATGACGACCTTCCGGACCACCGCTCAGGAGGACATAGCGTGACCGCCGTCTTACAGGCCCGGGGACTGGGCAAGAGGTACGGCAGGCGCTGGGCGCTGCACGAGTGCACCGTCGACATCCCGGCGGGTCACGTCGTCGGGCTGGTCGGTCCCAACGGGGCCGGCAAGACCACGCTGCTGAAGCTGGCCTGCGGTCAGCTCGAACCGACGGCGGGCGGCGTCACCGTGCTCGGCGGCCGGCCGGGAAGCACGCCCGCGCAGCTGGCCAGGGTCGGGTTCGTCGCCCAGGACGCCCCCGTCTACGCGGGACTGACCGTCGCCGAGCACCTGCGGCTGGGGGCGAGGCTCAACCCCCGCTGGGACGACGGCGCGGCGCGGGAGCGCATCGCCCGGCTCGGCATCGACCCCGCCCACCGGGCGGGCGGGTTGTCCGGCGGCCAGCGCGCCCAGCTCGCCCTCACCCTGGGCCTGGCCAAACGGCCCGAGCTGCTGATCCTGGACGAGCCGGTCGCCGCGCTCGACCCGCTGGCCCGCCGCGAGTTCATGGGGGGACTGATGGAGGCCGTCGCCGAGCACGAGTTCAGCGTCGTCCTCTCCTCCCACCTGGTCTCCGACCTGGAACGGGTCTGCGACTACCTGATCGTCCTCGTCGACTCGCGCGTCCGGGTCGCCGGGGAGATCGACACGCTGCTGAGCACCCACCACCGGCTCACCGGCCCGCGCCGCGACCCCGGCAGGCTCCCCGCCGACCAGCACGTGGTCTCCGCACACCACACCGACCGGCAGAGCACGTACGTGGTCCGCACCGACGCGCCGATCCACGACCCCGCCTGGACGGTCAGCCGGCTCGGCCTGGAGGACCTCGTCCTGGCCCACATGGACGGGTCCGTCACCGACGACCGGCGGGTCGCCCTGGAGGTGCGGCGATGATCTGGCTGACCTGGCGTCAGTTCCGCGGCTCGGCCGCGATGACGGCCGCCGTCCTCGTCGTCCTCACCGCCGTCCTGGCCCTGACCGGCCCGGACCTGGCCTCCCGCTACTCCGCGGGGATCGCCGCCTGTACGAGGGACGACACCTGCGAGCGCTTCTACGACCGCTTCTTCAACGGCCACCAGCTGCCCTTCCTGGCCGTCAGCCTCGTCGTGCTGCTCCTGCCCGTCCTCCTCGGGCTCTTCTGGGGAGCACCGCTGATCACCCGCGAACTGGAGGCGGGCACCCACCTGCTGGTGTGGAACCAGAGCGTCACCCGCGGTCGCTGGCTGGCGGTCAAGCTCGGCCTCATCGGCCTGACCGCCACGGCCGCCGCCTGCCTGTGCGGCCTCGTGGTGACCTGGTGGTCCGGCCCCCTGGACAGGTCGGCCGTTCCCGAACTGGCCGTGATGGCCCCCCTGGTCTTCGGCGCGCGCGGCATCACTCCGATGGGGTACGCGGCCTTCGCCGTCGTCCTGGGCGTGACCGTCGGCATGCTGGTGCGCCGCACTCTGCCCGCCGTGGCCCTCACCCTGACCGCCTTCGTCGCGGTCCAGTTCGCCGTGCCGCTGCTGGTCCGGCCCCACCTGATGTCCCCGATCACGGCGACCTTCGAGATCAGCCAGGCGAACGTGCCCGGAATCGCCATCGACGGGGAGACCGGATCCGCGCACATCGTGCTGAGGCCGGTCGTTCCCGGTCATCCCGGCGCCTGGGCCCTGTCCAGCGACCTCCTCGACCCGTCCGGGCGCACGATCGCCCACGTCGGAGAGGAAGGCCCCGTCAGCGTCTCCACCACGTCGGGCCCCTGCGCGCCGATGGGAAGATCACCGGAAATGGGCGCGTGCCTGGCCGAGGTCAACGGCCTCGGCTACCGGCAGCGGGCGACCTACCACCCCCTTGAGCGCTTCTGGCCCTTCCAGTGGATCGAGACCGGGATCTACGCCCTGCTCACCGCCGGTCTCACGGGGTTCTGCTTCTGGTGGATCCGCAGGCGTCTGTCATGACGTGCCGTGCCGAGGTCATCGGTGAGCACGGCACCCCGGGCATCCGATCACCGAAGGAGACGATCACGGCCGCCGTCAGGGCCGCGGCCGCCGGGCTCGCCCTCCTGCTGGCGGCGGCCTGCACCACGCCGCCGCCGCCGCGCAGCCAGGCGGGCACGGCCGCCGGCACGGTCTGCTCGCGGCCTCACGGAATCCCCGGGGCGGAGACGGCCACCACGGTCGACGTCATCGAACAGGCGTACTTCTGCATCCTCAGCGACCACTACGGCGGCGCCACCCTGGACGCGCGCTCGCTGCTGACAGCCGGATTCGCCGCCCTGATCCAGGAGCTGAACCGCGACGGGCGCGACCTGCCCGAGGCGACGATGCCCGCGCTGACCGGTGATCGCGGAGCCGACTGGGCCGCCTTCGAAGCCGCCTACCGGAAGATCACCGATCAGGTCCCCGGCCTGCGCGACAGGCTGGCCGTCGTCACCCTCGAGGCCATCGTGGCCGCCCTCGGCGACGACCACGCCCGCTGGACGCACGATGTCAGAACGCCGCCCGACCACTACGACGGTGACGGCTACGACCTGGGTGTCGAGGCGAACGTCAGCGGCCCGCAGGTGGACGGCGACCCCGGTGCCGCGCTCCCCCCGCTGTTCGTCACCGCCGTGCCGGGCGGCGCGGCGCGGGCCGCCGGGCTGCGCCCCGGCGACGTCATCGAATCGATCAACGGCTCGGCGCCCTTCGTCGACGGGAGGGCCGGTCCCGCGATCGCCGCCCTCTACCCGCGCTATCCGGAGGCGCGCCCGGTCGAACTGCGGCTCCTGCGGCGGAGCACCGGCCGCCGCTGGACCGTCACGCTCAAGCCCGGCCTCTACCCGCAGGATCCGGCCACCCTGCGGGTGGTGACGTCGAAGCTGCTGGACGGCGACGTCGTCTACGTACGGCTGCGCGGGTTCGCCTCCGACTCCGCGAACAGGGTTCTCAAGGCCGTCTCCAGGCTGCGCGCGGGCCGGACGCCGGCCGGCCTCGTGCTGGACCTGCGCGGCAACGGCGGCGGCAGTCCCGCGGAGGCGACCCGGCTGGTGAGCGCGTTCGTCCACGGCAGGGTCACCGCCTACCAGTGCACCGTGGACGACAGGTGCCAGGCCATGTGGACCGACGGCACCGTCGAGCTGCTCGGCCTGCCGCTGGTGGTGCTCATCGACCGCGGCTGCGCCTCGGCCTGCGAGCACTTCAGCGCCGCGGTCAAGGACCTGCGCGCCGGCCGGCTGGTCGGCACCAGGACCGCCGGGGTCGTCTCCGGCCCGGCGCAGCCGTACCTGCTCAGGAACAACACGGTCCTGAGCCTCCCCGCCAGGCACCACCTGGGGCCTGACCGTGAGGTGATCGACCGGATCGGCGTGCCGCCCGACCACCACGTGCCCCCGACCCCGGAGGACGCGGCCGCCGGGCGCGACCCCGCGCTGGTCAAGGCCCTGGCCCTGCTGCATGAGTGAATCGGACCTCTCCATGAGACAGTTCCTGGCCGTCGTCGCGGGACCGGCCGTCCTGACCGCCCTGACAACCCTGGCCGTCCTGGCCGTTCTGACAGTGTCCGCCTGCTCCACGCCCACGCCGCCCCGGACCGGCGCCCCGTCGGTCACGCCGACCGGCCCGGCGGCCCTGCCCGCCCCGAACGGTCCCCACCCGGTCGGCACCACCGCCCTGTACCTGAAGGACACCTCCCGCCCTGATCCGTGGAACCTCGACGCCGACGCCAGAGAACTCAAGGTCACCCTGTGGTACCCGACCGGGCGGCGGGACGGGCCTCGGGCGCCGTACATGACGCCCGAGGAGTCGGAGCTCCTGCTGAAGGGCAAGGGGATCGCCGGCGCGCCGTACGACACGCTGAGCAGGACGCGCACGAACGCCGTCAAGGACGCCGCCCCCGCCGGACGGAGGCTTCCGCTGGTGGTGCTCTCGCCGGGCTTCACCGAGCCGGTGAGCACGCTCACCTCCCTGGCCGAGGACCTGGCCGGCCGGGGGTACGTCGTGGCCGGGATCGACCACACCTACGAGAGTCACGCCACGACCCTCCCCGGCGGGCGGGTCGCCGGATGCCTCGCCTGCGACAGCGACACCGACCCGGGCTTCGGCACGGGCGTGGTCCGGGGCCGGGCCGCCGACGTCTCCTTCGTGCTCGACCGGCTGATCTCCGGGTGGGGCGGGCACGGCCTGATCGACCGCACCCGGATCGCGATGGCGGGTCAGTCGATCGGCGGGGCCGCGGCCCTGGCGGCCATGGTGGAGGACTCCCGCGTGCGGGCCGGGATCGACATGGACGGCACCACCTACGCCCGGATCCCCCGGAGCGGCCTCTCCCGGCCGTTCATGTTCATGGGTTCGCCGCAGCACGTCCCGGGGGGCCGCGACGCCTCGTGGGACCGTGACTGGAAGCGGCTGACCGGGTGGAAGCGCTGGCTGGTGCTGTCCGGCAGCGAACACGGCTCCTTCACCGACTCGCCGCTGCTGGAGGACGCCCTCGGCATCAGGAACCCTCCCGGCGTCCTGCCCGCGGCGCGGTCCGCCGAGCTCGTCCGCTCGTACGTGGCGGCCTTCCTCGACCGGCACCTGAAGTCACGGCGGCAGCCCCTCCTGGACGGGCCGTCACCGCGCTTCCCCGAGGCCGGGTTCTGCCCCGGGGCGTGCGGCCGATCCTGAGGTCACACGCGCCATGTCCGAGGTCATGCCCCTTCGAGGGCCGGCCTGGTGCGGCTCCCGGGATCGGCCGGGAGCCGCGGCGTGATGAGCGCGGTGACGGGCTCAGAGGGGCAGGCCGAGATAGGCGGCGTGGGAGCGCATGGCGTGGTCGAAGGCCGGGCCGCGGTCGAGGATCGCGTTGTTGAACTGGCCGAACAGCTCGAAATTGACCCAGCCGAACAGGCCGGTCCAGGCGACCAGGGCGCGGGCGATCACGTCGTCGGGGACGTCCGGGATGATCCCCCGTACCCGGGCGGCGTCCTCGGCGAACGACGCGGCCGGGGGAGGGGTGAGGTCGGGCGGGTTCAGCGCCCCGGCGTGGAGGGCGTCGGAGACGATGCGGCCGTAGACGACGGTGTCGCGCACGGCCGCGGCGACGGTGTCCTGCGGCGCCTGGTAGCCGGGCACGGGCGAGCCGTACAGCAGGGCGTACTCGTGCGGGTGGGCCAGCGCCCAGTCCCGTACGGCGTGGCAGACCGCCAGCCACCGGCCGGTGTGGTCCTCGCGGGGCACGGCCGCGTCGGCGTTCTCCACGGCTTCGCCGAGGGCGTTGTAGGCGTCGAGGATCAAGGTCGTGAGGAGGTCGTCCCGGGAGGGGAAGTAGCGGTAGATCGCCGAGGAGACCATGCCCATCTCCCGGGCGACGGCCCTCAGTGAGAGCCCCGCGGCCCCCTCGGTGGCGAGCTGCCGGCGCGCGATGTCGGCGATCTCCCTGGTCAGCTCGGCTCTGACCCGTTCCCGTGCTGTTCGGCTTGAGCTCATGGTCAGGACGATATCAGAGCGGCGGAAATAAAAGAGAGCACTGCTCTTGACGAGGGTCTCTCTTTTGAGAGAGCATTGCTCTCACAACGAAGCAACGATCTCATCGGAGCCCCCCATGCTGAACCTCGCCAAAGGCGCGAACCTCCTCGTCATGTTCCTGCTGGAGCTGGGCGTCCTCGTCGCGGCGGGGGTCTGGGGCTTCACCGCCGGAGCGAACTGGCCGATGAGGCTGCTCCTCGGGCTGGGCGCCCCGGTGGCGTTCGCCGTGGTCTGGGCGGTCTTCGGCGCGGGCGGCGGCGCCAACGCGCCGATCCCGGCCACCGGACTCGGCCGGGTCGCCCTGGAGGTCATCTGGTTCGGCGGCGGCGCGGCGGCCCTGGTGGCGGCCGGCCGTCCCGGAGCGGGAGCGCTGCTCGCCGCGGTCTTCCTCGTCAACGCGGGGCTGCGGCTGCTGTGGAACCAGTGAGAAGCAGTGAGGGCCGGTGAGAGACCAGTGAGAGTGAGAGGGAGAGCGACCATGAGCAAGCACGTCGTCGCGGGGGCCGGGCAGATCGGCTCGCAGGTGGCCCGGCTGCTGGCCGAGCGGGGTGACGAGGTGGTCCTCGTCAGCCGTTCCGGCTCCGGCCCCGAACTGCCGGGCGTCCGCCGGATCGCCGCGGACGTGGCCGACCGCGACCGGATGGCCGGCCTCACCAGGGGCGCCGCCACCCTGTTCAACTGCGTCAACCCGCCCTACCACCGCTGGGCCGAGGCGTGGCCCCCGATGGCCGCCTCCATGCTGGGCGCCGCCGAGACCTCCGGCGCCGGATACGTGATCCTCGGCTGCCTGTACGGCTACGCCGCCCCCGACCGGCCGATGCGCGAGAGCGACCCGCTCACCCCGCCCAGCGCCAAGGGCGCCATCCGGGTGCGGCTGTGGCGCGACGCCCTGGCCGCGCACGAGGCCGGCCGGGTCAGGGTGACCGAGCTGCGGGCCTCCGACTACTTCGGCCCCGGCTCGCTGGACCAGGCGCACCTGGGGGAGAGGTTCGTCCCCCGGCTGCTCTCGGGGAAGGTCGCCCGCTTCATCGGCGACCCCGGGCAGCCGCACAGCTGGACCTACACCCCCGACGTGGCGCGGGCCCTGGTGACGGCGGCCGGGGACGACCGGGTCTGGGGACGCGCCTGGCACGTCCCCACCGACGCGCCGCTGCCGGCCGCCCAGGTCGCCGACCGGTTGTGCGAGCTGGCCGGCGTCCGCAACCCGGGCGTCAGGGCGATGCCGCACTGGCTGGTCCGCGCCGGGGGCGCCTTCTCGCCCATGCTCGGCGAGCTGGAGGAGCTGCGATACCAGTTCACCCGGCCCTTCGTTCTCGACTCCACCGATTTCCAGACGACCTTCGGCATGTCGCCCACCCCGCTCGACGAGGCGCTGACCTCGACGATCGCGTGGTGGCGGAACCGTCTCGCGGCGGCGGCGTAGGCCGTACGCTCGGAGCATGCAGATCGCCATGATCGGCCTGGGGGACATCGCGGAGAAGGCGTACCTGCCCGTCCTGTCCGCGCTGCCCGGCCTCGACATCCACCTCAGCACCCGTAACCGCGACACCCTCGACCGCCTGGGCGACGCCTACCGGGTGGCGTCCCGCTCCACCTCGGTGGAGGAGGTGATCGAGGCCGGGGTCGAGGCGGCCTTCGTGCACGCCGCGACCGCCGCGCACGTCAAGGTCGTCGAGCCGCTGCTCCGGGCGGGCGTCCACGTCTACCTCGACAAGCCGATCGCCTACACCTACGCCGAGTCCGAGCGTCTGGTACGGCTCGCCCGCGAGCGGCGGCGGTCGCTGCTGGTCGGCTTCAACCGCCGCCGGGCGCCGTCCTACCGGGAGCTGCTCGGCCTGCCTCGCGACCTGGTGGTCATGCAGAAGAACCGCAGGGACCTCCCCGAGGACCCGCGCACCGCGATCTTCGACGACTTCGTCCACGTCGTGGACACGCTCAGGTTCCTGGCGCCCGGCCCGGTCGAGCACACCCAGATCCGCACCCGGGTCGCCGACGGCCTGCTGGAGCACGTGACGCTGGAGCTGTCGGGCGACGGCTTCACCGCGTTCGGGATCATGAGCAGGACGAGCGGCGCGTCCGAGGAGACCGTGGAGGTCATGGGCGGGGGCGTCAAGCGCCGGGTGGTGAACCTGGCCGACGTGATCGACTACGCCGGGGGGGAGACGCTGACCCGGCGCGGCGACTGGGTCCCGGTCGGCGAGCAGCGCGGCATCGAGCAGGTCTGCCGGGAGTTCCTCGACGCGGTCCGCTCCGGCGTCGTCATCGACGCCGGCGACGCCCTGGCCACCCACGCGGTCTGCGAGGACGTCGTGCGGGCGGCGATCCACCCGGCTACCGACGCCCTCTAGGCCCCAGCCGGCCGTCCGGGCCGCGTCGCAGGACGGCCCGGACGGCGGGGGCATGCCGGGCCCGCCCCTGATCCGGGCCCGAAGATGTCAGCGCTGTTCGAGGTAGGCCCGGCCGAGGGCGCGCAGCCGTTCGTGGGCCGACTCGTAGACCGCCGGACCTCCGAGGTACGCCTTGGGGATCTTGGCGAGCATCGTGTAGTTGGTGTCGCAGACGTTGCCGACCGGCGCCTCACCGATCTGGCTGACGAGCTGGTAGGCGTCCAGGGTCTCCAGGCCGGTGACCTCCGAGGCCCAGGTGACCAGGTCGTGCTGGCTGATCCGGTAGGCGTCCTCCAGCGGGCGGGCCGAGCCGGTCGACATCAGGTGGGTGTCGTCCTCCAAGCGCGGCCACGGGGTGGTCACCCCCTTGACCAGCTCCACCGCGACGACGGTGTTCATCGCCGCCTCGACGGCGGTGCCGCAGACCTCGCCGTGCCCCTGGCGGGCGTGGCCGTCGCCGACCGCGAACAGGCCGCCCTCGACGTTGACGTTCAGGTAGACCGTGACCCCGGCCCGCAGCTCGGGGGTGTCCATGTTGCCGCCGTGCGTGTCCGGGGTGATCGTCATCCGCGCCTCGGACGCGGCGGGCGCCACGCCGACCGTGCCGTGCATCGGGTCCAGCGGCAGCTCGACGGTGAAGTCGTCGTTGCGGGCGTGGTAGCGGACCACGCGGGCCTCGGCGTCGATGTCGTAGCGCCAGACGACCTCGGGCAGCGCCGGGGTGAGCATGGCCGTCGCGTGGGTGGGCGTGAGCGCGCCGAAGTGCGGGAACGTCGCCGACACCGCCCAGTCCCTGGCCGGTTCGATGGAGACGAAGTGCAGGGCGAGCGTGTCGCCGGGCTCGGCGCCCTCCACGTGGAAGGGGCCGGTGACCGGGTTCAGGTAGGGGAAGTCGCAGACGCGCGAGGGCAGGTCCCCGACGGAGCGGACCCGCCCGGCGAAGCAGTCCTCGGTGTACATCTCGACGACGGTGCCGGGCCGGATCCGCCGTACGGCCGGCCGTCCGCCGAAGGTGTAGCTCAGCTCGGAGGGCTCGGGCCGGTAGGAGACGACGTTCATCGCGCGTCCCCCGTCCGCCCGGAGCGGGAGACCGAGGGCTCCGGCGCGTCGCCGTGCATCCCGGACAGCGTGGGGCGGCGGCCCAGGGCGTAGGAGACGGCCAGCAGCACGACGCCGAGGGCGATCCAGGACAGCCCCAGCGTCTTGGCCTCGAAGCTGGCGTTGATCACGACGTAGCCCAGGATCGCGAAGCCGATGACCGGGGCGAGCAGGTGCCGCCACAGGTCGCGGCTGCGCCGCCGTACGACGTAGTGGACGACCACCGACACGTGCAGCACGAGGAAGGCGGCCAGCGCGCCGAAGTTGACCAGCCCGCTGATCAGCGGGATGCCGTTGTCCGGGCGGGTGGTCAGGTACAGCCCGACGGCCAGGGACACCGCCGCCGTCAGCAGGGTGGCGTTGACCGGCACCCGGTGCCGGGGGTCCACCTTGGCGAGGAAGGACGGGAGCTGGCGGTCACGGGCCATCGCGTACAGCAGCCGCGAGGTGGCGGCCTGGGCGACGAGGGAGTTGGCGAAACCCCAGGCGATGGCGGTGGCCACCGCGGTCAGGATGCCGAGCCAGCGGCCCCCGGCGAACTCGGCGACGTCGTAGAACGCGGTGCCGGCCGGGTCGCCCTGGGACAGCAGCCGGGCGCGGTCGGGGACGAGCAGCGCGGCCACCCAGGTCTGCGCGATGAACAGCGCGCCGGCCAGGCCGAGCGCGGCGATCATCGACTTGCCCAGCCGGCGGCTGTCGACCTGGCTCTCCTCGGCCAGCGTCGAGATGCCGTCGAAGCCGAGGAAGGACAGCACCGCGATCGAGACCGCCCCGAAGACCAGCGGCCAGGAGAACGTCGAGGAGTCGAACAGCGGGCTGAGCGCTCCCACCTGGGCCTTGCCCGACAGGAGTGCCACCGCGCCGACGATGAGGAAGATCGCCAGGACGATCAGCTCCGCGACCAGCATGATCTTGGTGACCCGCGCGGTCATCTGGATGCCGGTGTAGTTCACGATCGTGTTCAGCAGCACGAACACGATCAGCCAGCCCCAGATGGGGATGAAGGGCACGAACGACGCCATCGCCGCGCTCGCGATGAGGTAGAGCAGCGCCGGCACCAGCACGTAGTCGAGCATGATCGCCCACCCGGACAGGAATCCGACGGGGGCGGCGATGCCCCGTCCCGCGTAGGTGTAGACCGAGCCGGCCATCGGGAAGGCGCGGGCCATCTGCGCGTAGGACGACGCGGTGAACGCCATGGCGACCATGCCGATGGCGTAGGTCAGCGCGACCATGCCCCCGGAGCCCTGGTAGACGCTGCCGAAGATGCCGAACGGCGCGATCGGGACCATGAAGATCAGGCCGTAGACGAGCAGGTCGGTGAAGGTGAGGGATCTGCGCAGTTCCTGTCGGTAGCCGAACTGCTCTATGGAGGGCTCGGTGGTCATGGAAGCGAGCTCCTAAGCGCCGGAAAGGGGTCCGGTCGTACCTTAGGGGCGATCCTTCCATATGAAAAGTTTTCTATAGAAAGATTTAACGGACGATGTCGAAGTCCAGACCGTCCGCCCGGCCGAGATGGGCCCGCCGCCGCACCCCCCGGTTCAGCAGGGTCAGCCGCCCGCGCGCGGTGACGACGGAGGCGCCGTCGGCCACCGCGTCCACCGCGGGCACGGCCAGCGTCCCGGCCCGGCCCGCGAGCGCGGCCAGCATCAGCACCGCCTCGTAGCACCCCTGGCCGTGCCCGTTGAGCAGCGGCGCGTCGGGGCCGAACCGGCGGACGTAGCGCTCGCCCAGGCTCAGGCTCTCGTCGGTGACCAGGCTCGCGAAATACCCCATCGCCCCGTACAGCTCGCCGGTCGCGTCACCACCGATGCCGAGCAGGCCGTGCTCCTCCAGCGCCCCGCACAGCCGCGGATGCGACAGCCCCGCCTCGGCGAAGGCCCGGTTGAAGGAGACGAGGTCGCTGCCGATCAGGCTGACCAGCAGGGCGTCGGCCCGGCAGGCGGCCAGCTCGGCCAGGACCGGCGCGAAGTCACGCACGCCGTACGGCACCAGCCGCTCCCCGGCCACCTCCGCGCCGCGCGAGCGCAGGTGACGCCGGGCCGTCCCGTGGACCAGTCGCGGCCAGACGTAGTCGTTGCCGAGCAGGAACCACCTGCGGGCCCGCCGCCGGTCGATGAGCCAGTCCAGGCCCGGCCGCAGCTGCCGGCCCGGCGTCTCGCCGAGGAAGTACACCCCCGGCGCGTGCCCGCCCCCCTCGTACGGCGGGGCGTAGACGAACGGCACCCGGCCGCCCAGCGCCCGCACGACCGCGATCCGCACGTCGCTGCCGTGCGTGCCCGCCACCGCGTCGATCGCCCCGGAGGCCGCCAGCCCGGCGACCTCGGCCGCCACCCGCGCGGCCGGCCCGCCGCCGTCGACCAGCACCAGCTCGACGGGCCTGCCGAGCATCCCGCCCGCGAGGTTGACCTCGTCGGCGGCGAGGACCGCGCAGTTGACCGCGCACGGGCCGACCAGGCCGAGGACCCCCGACAGGGGCACCACGAGCCCGACGCGCAGCGCGGCGCTCCGCAGCAACCGGGCTTCCAGCGGTTCCATGACGGGCGTGACGATGTCTGCCACACTGCGGAGTATCCTCCACTGCCGACGGGCGCCGACAGGCCCGTCACCCGACCGAGACGGGAGCGTCACGTGGCGACCACCGGGCTGGGCTCCTCGCTCGCCTACCTCCTCAGCCGGGCCGAGCGCAGCGTCAACCGCGGGCTCTCCGCCGCGGTGACCGCCGAGGGCGTGACCGTCGAGCAGTGGCGCATCCTGCGCGCCCTCGCCGACGGCCGGGGCCACTCCATGGGAGACCTGGCCGAGGCCGTGCTGATGCCCCACCCGACGCTGACCAAGGCGATCGACCGGCTCATCGACCGCTCCCTCGTCTACCGCGGCCACGACCCGGCCGACCGCCGCCGGGTCGCGGTCTTCCTCGCCGACCGCGGCGCCGAGCTGCTCGGCCGGGTGGAGGGCGGGGTGGCCGGCCACCACCGGCTGATCGAGGCGGCCTACGGCACCGAGCGCACCGAGCGGCTCATGCGCGACCTGGCGGGCCTGGTCGGCGCCCTGGAGGAGGACGACCGGCCCGCCCAGCACGCGGCCGCGGCGCTTCGCCGCGCCGGGGACGGGCACACCCGCCCCTGACCGGTCCGCCCCTGACCGGCCCACTCCCCCGGACCGATCCGCCGTTGACCGGCCCACTCTCCCCGACCGGCCCACCCGCCACGGACGGGCCGATCTCTCCGCTCCAGGAGGGCGGCTCAGGGGTAGAGGCCCCGCATCCGGTGGGTCTCGGCGACCCGGTCCACGCCGATGACGTGCGCCGCCTCGCGCAGGGTGATCCCGCGCTCGGCCGACATCGCCGCGACCGCGTCGAAGGCGTCCTCCATCAGCCCGCGCAGCCTGGCGTCCACCTCGCCCGCGCTCCAGGAGCACGCCTGGAGGTTCTGCACCCACTCCAGATAGGAGACGATCACCCCGCCCGCGTTGGCCAGGATGTCGGGGACCACCGTGGTGCCGGAGTCGGCGAGGATCCGGTCGGCCTCGGGCGTGGTGGGGCCGTTGGCGCCCTCGACGACCAGTCCGGCCCTGATCCGGGACGCGTTGCCCGCCGTGATCACGCCCTCCAGCGCCGCGGGCACCAGCACGTCCACGTCGAGCTCCAGCAGCTCGTCGTGGGACAGGGCGTCGGCGTGGCGGTAGCCGTACACGCCGCCGGTCTCCTCCGCCCACGCCCGCAGGGCGTCGACGTCCAGGCCGGAACGGTCCACCACGGCCCCGGTGACATCGGAGACCGCCACCACGCGGCAGCCGGCGTCGGCGAAGTACCGCGCCGCGCCCGCGCCGACCTTGCCGAACCCCTGGATCGCGACGGTACGGCCGTCCGCGGAGCCGCCCAGGGCCCTGAGCGCGGAGATCAGCACGCCGCGCGAGGTGGCCCCGGCCCGCCCGGCGGAGCCGCCGAGGATGGTGGGCTTGCCGGTCACCACGCCCGGCACGGGACGGCCGGCGTTGATGGAGTACGTGTCCATGATCCAGGCCATGGTCTGCTCGTCGGTGCCGACGTCGGGGGCCGGGATGTCCCGGTCCGGGCCGATGATCGGCATGATCTCATTGACGTAGCGGCGGGTGACCCGCTCCAGCTCCCGCGTGCTCAGCGAGGCCGGGTCCACGGCGACGCCGCCCTTGGCGCCGCCGTACGGGATGCCGACCAGGGCGCACTTCCACGTCATCCACATGGCCAGCGCGGTGACCTCGTGGATGTCGGTGGAGGGGTGGAAGCGGACACCGCCCTTGGCGGGGCCGCGGGTGGTGTTGTGCTGCACCCGGAAGCCCTGCACGACGTCCATCCGGCCGTCCTCGCGGCGGACGGGCACCGAGACGGTGAGCGAGCGGCGGGGCGTGGCCAGCATCGTGCGCAGGCCGTCGTCGAGTCCGAGCCGGTCGGCGGCCCGGTCGAGCTGGAGCAGCGCGGCGTCGAGCGCCTGGCGCCCCGGGCCGATGAGAGTGGTCGCCGGCGTCGTTGACGGCACCATGGTGGTCATGAGGACAGCCTCCATAGGATGGGCGGGGCGCCGTTGCCCCGCCCGGAACTGTTGGTGACGATCACATTAATGACGGGTTTTTTGCCCGCCAAGCAGGGCATGTTGCGTTCGTGTGAACGTTTCTTGTGCGTTCCGCTGCCTGCGGGCCTGATCCGTTGAAACCGATCAGATCAGGTGGAACGGGCCGGGGGAACGCGCCGATACGGCAGGCTTCCCTGTGAAAGCCTGCCGTTCTGTACTGGTTGAGAGGTCTGAGGTGCCGGAACTTGTCGTCGGTCCGATGCTGCGCTACGTGGACGAGACCGATGCGTCGGTGTGGGTGGAGACCAGCGAGCCCTGCGAGGTGACCGTCGAGGTCGGCGGGGTGCGGTCGCGGGCGTCGACGTTCACCGTGCACGGCCACCACTACGCGATCGTCGACGTCTCCCGTGAGGGGACCTACGAGGTCCGCCTCGACGGGGAGGTCGTCTGGCCGCTGCCCGACCAGTCGCCCAGCCGCATCCGCCTCCTCGGGGCGGACGGTCCCCGCCGGGTGATGTTCGGCTCGTGCCGCACCAGCGTCCCGCACGACACGCTGCACACCATCTCCCACGGGGTGGACGTGCTGCGCGCCTACGGCTGCACGATGATGGAGACGCCCGAGGAGGACTGGCCCGACCTGCTCCTGCTGCTCGGCGACCAGGTCTACGCGGACGAGCCGTCCAGCGAGATGCTGGAGTTCATCAAGAACCGCCGGGACGGCGAGCCCACCGGGGAGATCGCGGACTTCGAGGAGTACGCCGAGCTGTACCGCTACGCGTGGACCGACCCCGAGATCCGCTGGCTCCTGTCCACGATGCCCAGCGCGATGATCTTCGATGACCACGACCTGCGGGACGACTGGAACACCTCCGCCACCTGGCGCGAGCAGATGGCCCGGGTGTCGTGGTGGCCGCGCCGGGTGATCTCCGGGCTCAGCGCCTACTGGGTCTACCAGCACCTGGGCAACATGTCGCCCGGGGAGCGCGCCTCCGACGAGGTGCTGGCCAGGCTGTGCAAGGCCGAGGGCGACGGGGCGGAGATCCTCGACGCGTTCGCCGAGCACGCCGACGCCGTCCCGACCGACAACCGGTGGAGCTACGCCCGCGACCTCGGCGACACCCGCCTGATCATGCTCGACTCCCGGTGCGCCCGCCAGCTGGACCCGAAGGACCGGCGGATGATCGATCCGGTCGAGTGGGAATGGCTCGCCGAGCAGTTCCGGCGGGAGGGCGCCGAGCGCTTCGTGATCGGCACGTCCGTGCCGTTCCTGCTGCCCTCCGGGATCCACCACATCCAGAACTGGAACGAGAAGCTGGCCCAGGGCGCCTGGGGGCCCCGGGTGGCGCGATGGTCGGAGAAGCTGCGCCAGGCCGTCGACCTGGAACACTGGGCGGCCTTCCGCCGCTCCTTCGAGGACCTGGCCGGACTGCTGGCGCGGACGGGCAAGCCGGTGATCATCCTGTCCGGCGACGTGCACTACTCCTACGTCGCCAAGGCCGACGGGCTGCCGGTCTACCAGCTCGTCTGCTCGCCGATCCGCAACCCGCTGAGCCGTACGCTCCGCCTGGCCAACATCGTCGCCCAGTTCGGCGTCGCCACGCTGATCGGCGGCTGGCTGGCGCGCCTGGCGAAGATCCCCAAGCCGTCCATGAAGTGGAAGATCGCGCACGGGCCGTGGTTCTCCAACGCGGTGGCCACCCTGACGCTGGACAGCACCCCGCCGTCGGTCCGCTGGGACACCGCGGCGGCCACCGAGATCTCCGAGGTCAGCACGGTCCGGCTGCCCTGACACGGCGCCGCCCCGGAAGCCGCCGCGCCACGAGGCGCGGTCCGGGCGCCACTGGTCGCGGAAGATACTCTCATTGGTGAAAGTTCCAGCGAAGTTACTAACATGGATGAGAGCATTCCATGGTGCAGTTCATCGGACGCGAGCGTGAGCTCGGCCTTCTCCGTGATCACCTGGATCTGGTACGAGCGGCGATCGGCGGCAGCCGCCCGGGCCGTTGCCTGATCATGCGGGGCCGTCGCCGTGTCGGCAAGTCGCGGCTCGTGGAGGAGTTCGCCCGCTCCTCCGGTGCACCGGTGCTGTATTACACCGCCGGCGGGGTGCGCGTGGAGCAGGAACTGGAGCAGTTCCGCAAGGACGCCGCGCTTTCCGGGGTCAGGGAATGGGCACTGCTCGCCGAAACCCCGGTGAACACCTGGGACGGTGCGTTTCACCTGCTGAGCCAGGTGCTGCCCGACGACCGGGCCTCCGTGGTGGTGATCGACGAGGTTCCCTATCTCGCACAGGGAGACCCCGGCTTCGAGGGCACGTTGCAGCGGGCCTGGGACAGGTTCTTCGAGCAGAAGCCCGTCCTGCTGATCCTGATCGGTTCGGACCTGTCGGTGATGGAGGCGCTCACCGGTTACGGCAGACCGTTCTACCAGCGCGGGCGGGAGATGAAAGTCGGTCCCCTGACGCCGGGTGAGGTCGGCCGCATGCTGGCCCTTCCGGCGGCCGAGACCTTCGACGCCTGGCTGGTGACGGGTGGGCTCCCGCTGATCTGCGCCGAGTGGAAGCCCGGAGAGGAGGTGTGGGAGTTCCTCGAACGTGCCCTCGCCGACCCCACGTCTCCGCTGCTGGTCTCCGCCGAACGCTCGCTCGCCGCGGAGTTCCCCAAGCAGGCGATCGCAAAGGACGTGCTCGGGGTCATCGGCTCCGGCGAGCGGACCTTCAGCAACATCTCACGGGCCTGCGGAGGCCTCTCCGCGGCGACGACGACCCGATCCCTGGAGCTTCTCACCGTCAAACAGGTCGTGGCCGCCGAGCTCCCTCTGAGCACCCGTCCTTCCAGGGATCGCCGCTATCGCATCGCCGATCCTTACCTGCGGTTCTGGACGCGATTCCTTGAGCCCGCCCTGCCGTTGCTCGAACGAGGACGCTCCGACGTGGTGCTGCGCCGCATCCGGGAGGGCTGGACCTCCTGGCGCGGGCGGGCGGTGGAACCCGTGGTACGCGAGGCTCTGGCCCGTCTGCTACCCGGTGAGACCTTCCCCGACGTGGTCGAGGTGGGCTCTTTCTGGACCCGCACGAACGATGTGGAGATAGACATCGTCGGAGCCGATCGCGGGCCCATCGCCAAACGGCTCTTCTTCGTCGGTTCGGTGAAGTGGCTCCAGGAGCGGCCCTTCGACGACCACGACCTCGCCAGGTTGGCACAGGCGCAGGGGGCCGTCGCGGGGGCGACGCCCCTTCCGATGATCGCCGTTTCCCGATCCGGGACGACGGCGGGTGGTCTGGCGGCCGCCTACGGCCCTGAGGATCTCCTGCGCGCCTGGGAGTGACGGCCGGTACGGCCCGCGCCGTGGGGCGGGGCCGTACCGGGACGGTCAGCCCGTGAATTCGGCGATGGCGTCGGCGAGCTGTTCGACGGCCCAGACGAGGTCCTCCTCGGAGACGACGATCGGCGGGGCGAGCCGGATGGTCGAGCCGTGGGTGTCCTTGGCGAGGACGCCGCGGCGCATCAGCGCCTTGGAGACCTCGCGGCCGCTCGCCAGGGACGGGTCGACGTCCACACCCGCCCACAGGCCGCGCCCGCGCACGGCCACCACGCCGTGGCCGATGAGCGCCCGCAGCCGCTCGTGCATGACCGCGCCGAGCTCCCTGGCCCGCGCCTGGTACTCGCCGGTGCCGAGCATCTCGATGACCGCGTTCGCCACCGCGCAGGCGAGCGGGTTGCCGCCGAAGGTGGAGCCGTGCTGGCCCGGCCTGATCACGCCGAGCACGTCCTCGTTCGCGGTGATCGCCGAGACGGGGACGACGCCGCCGCCCAGGGCCTTGCCCAGCACGTAGACGTCCGGGACGACGCCCTCGTGGTCGCAGGCGAAGGTGTCACCGGTACGGCCGAGGCCGGACTGGATCTCGTCGGCGATCATCAGGACGTTCCGCTCGGTGCACAGCTCCCGCACCTGGGTGAGGTAGCCGTCCGGCGGGACCAGCACACCGGCCTCGCCCTGGATGGGCTCCAGCAGCACGGCGACGGTGTCCTCGTCGATCGCCTCGCGGATCGCCTCGGCCGAGCCGTACTTCACGATCCTGAAACCGGGCGTGTAGGGGCCGAAGCCGTCGTGGGCGTCGGGGTCGGTGGAGAAGCTGACGATCGTGGTGGTGCGGCCGTGGAAGTTGTCCTCCATCACGATGATGTTGGCCCGGTCCGGCGTCACGCCCTTGACCTCGTAGCCCCACTTGCGGGCCACCTTGATCGCGGTCTCCACGGCCTCGGCCCCGGTGTTCATCGGCAGGACCATCTCCTTGCCGGTGAGGTCGCCGAGTCCGGCCGCGAAGGCGGCGAACTGGTCGTGGAAGAACGCGCGGCTGGTGAGGGTGAGCCGGGACAGCTGCTCCTGGGCCGCCGCGATGATCTTCGGATTCCCGTGGCCGAAGTTCAGCGAGGAGTAACCGGACAGGCAGTCCAGGAACCGCTTGCCCTCCACGTCGGTCACCCAGGCCCCCTGCGCCTCGTGGATCACGACGGGGAGCGGGTGGTAGTTGTGCGCGCTGCGGCGCTCACTGAGTTCGATGAACTCGTTGGTGCTGGTCATCCGATATCCGCCGTTCCTTCGGTGCGGTTCCTTGCTGTCAGAGCTGTCAGAGCTGTCAGGCCGTCCTGCCTGGATTCATCCCCGGATCTCCAGCGTGCAGCACTTGGGGCCGCCGCCCGCCTTGCGCAGCTCCGACAGGTCGACGGGCACGACCTCGAAACCGCGGCGCTTGAGCTCCAGCTGGAGGTCTGCCGCCTCCGTGTTGATCACTACGTTGGTCCCGTCGCTGACCGCGTTGAGTCCCAGGACGGTCGCGTCGTCCTCGGTGGCGATGACGGCCTCGGGGAACATGGCGCGGAGCACCTCCTGGCTGCCCGCCGAGAAGGCCCCTGGGAAGTATGCCACGTTATGTCCGTTTAGCGGGAAGAGTGCGGTGTCGAGGTGGTAGAAGCGCGGGTCCGCGAGCTGCAGCGTCACCACCGGCAGGCCGAGGAACTCCTGGGCCTCCTTGTGCGCGGTGATGTCGGTCCGGAAACCGGTCCCGGCCAGGATCACGTCGTCGAGCGTGAGGAAGTCGCCCTCGCCCTCGTTGACGAAGGCCGGCTCGCAGATCCGGTCGTAGCCGTTGGAGACGAACCAGTTCAGGTAGGCGGGCCCCTCGGCGGCGCGCTGCGGGTAGGTGAACCGCGCGCCGTACACCCGGCCGCGGACGACCAGCGCGCCGTTGGCCGCGAAAACCATGTCCGGCAGGCCCTCGACCGGCTCGATCAGGCTGACCTCGTGCCCGAGTTCGAGGTAGACCTTCCTGAGGGTCTCCCACTGCAGGATCGCCCGGTCCCGGTCGGCGCCCGCCTCCGGGTGCATCCACGGGTTGATCGCGTACTCCACCGCGAAATGGTCGGGCCGGCACATGAGGTAGTGCTTGGACATGCGAAACCCCGCAAAGGACGTCGTGGTGGGGAACGACGGCGGCCGTCGTGGCGAGACCGTCGCGGTGAGAACGGCTACAGCCTAGGAACGCGGGTTCACGCAGGCCAAGGGCGCGATCGTGCGCGTTCGCGCGGGTTCCTTGCGTGTTTCACCGGGGAAACGGGGATTCGTTGTGCGTGACGATGACCGGGGTGTCGGTGAGGCGGGAGAGCACGATGGAGCTCTTCGTCCGCACCACGAACGGCTCCGCCGCGATCCGCTCGATCACCCGCTCCACGTGCCGGACGTCGGTGGCCCTGATGTGCAGCAGCGCGTCGGCCTCGCCGGTTATGGTGCAGGCGGAGACCACCTCGGGATGGCGGGCCACGGCCACCCCGATCGCCGACGGCGAGGTCTTGCCCGCGCAGAACAGCTCCACGTACGCCTCGGTGGTCCACCCGAGCGCCGCGGGCTCCACCCGCGCGGTGAACCCGGTGATCGCCCCCCGGTCGCGCAGCCGGTCGACGCGGCGCTTCACCGCCGACGCCGACAGGCCCACCCGCTGCCCGATCTCCGCGTAGGTGGCGCGGGCGTCCTCGACGAGCGCCCCGATGATGTCACGGTCCAGCCGGTCCAACTCCACCGCTGCTTTCTAACACAGCGAGCCGGTACGGCGAGCCGTACGGCCCGCCGCCCGCGCCCCGGTTCCGGCCGCCCCGGGCGCGATCCGCTCAGCCCAGCCCGCCCCGGTCCGCCCCGGTCCGCCCCGGTCCGCCCCGGTCAGGCCGTACGGCCCGGCCGGGCCGCCTCAGCCGGGGCCGTCTCCGCGGTGGTCGTCGAGGAGCCCGGCCTCGTGGGCCAGCAGCGCGATCTGGACGCGGTTGTTGAGGCCCAGTTTGGCCAGGACGCTCGATACGTGCGTCTTGACCGTGGGCACGCTGAGGAAGAGCACCGCCCCGATCTCGGCGTTGGACCGGCCCTGACCGACTGCGACGGAGACCTCCCGCTCACGGTCGTTCAGCAGGGCGAGACGCTCCCTGGCGCGGGTCCGCCGCAGGTCGGGGGCGGGGTCGGCCACCCGGTCGATGAGGCGGCGGGTCACCGAGGGCGACAGCACCGGATATCCCCGCGCCACCTGGCGTATCGCGGTCACGATCTCACCGGGCGGGGTGTCCTTGAGCAGGAACCCGGCCGCCCCGGCGCGCAGGGCGCGCAGGACGTGCTCGTCGGCGTCGAAGGTGGTCAGGACGATGACCTCCGGCGCGTCGTCCCGGGCGCGCAGCCTCTCGGTCGCGGCCAGCCCGTCCATCGAGGGCATCCTGATGTCCATCAGGACCACGTCGGGGGAGTGCCGGTCGGCGAGCCGGAGCGCCTCGGCCCCGTCGCCCGCCTCGGCGACCACGCGGATGTCGGGGGCGCCGCCCAGCATCATCGTCAGACCGGCGCGGACCAGGGGGTCGTCGTCGGCGATGAGCACGCCGACCGGCGCGGGGGCGGAACCGGTCACGGCGGTCATGGCGGCCATGGTAGCCAGGCCGCCAGCCGCCGGCCGCCCGCGTCGTCGGGGCCGTGCTCCAGGCGGCCGCCCGCCAGGGCGACGCGCTCGGCCAGCCCGGCCAGGCCCCGGCCCGACCCCGCGCCGGACGTGGGCGAGCCCGGCCTGCCGTACGCGGCCGCCGCGGGGGCGGGGCCCTCGTCCGGGTGATCGCCGTGCGTGGGCGACGCGGACCCGGCGACGCCGGACGCGGGCCCCGGAACCGCCGGCGCGGCGGGGGGAGCGGTGTTGCGCACCTCGACGGTCAGCCCCGTCCCCGGCGCCCCCGCGAGCCGTACCGTCACCCGGGCGCCGGGGGCGTGCTTGCGCGCGTTGGTCAGCGCCTCCTGGACGATCCGGTACGCGGTGCGGCCCGCCGGATCGGGGGCGGCCCCGGCGAGGTCCTCGCCGAGGGTCACCTCCATGCCCGCCCTGCCCGACTCGGCGACCAGCTCCCGGACGTCGGCGAGGGTGGGCTGCGGCAGCTCGCCGACAGGCGCCCGGAGCACGCCGATGACCTCGCGCAGGTCCTGCAGCGCCTGGTGGGCGCTCTCCCGGATCACCCTGGCCGCCCGGGTGATGTCCTCGGCCGGGGCGCCGGGGTTGTACTCCAGCGCGCCGGCGTGCACGCTCAGCAGCGACAGCCGGTGTCCGAGGACGTCGTGGATCTCCCGGGCGATCGCCTCGCGGGTCCGGTGCTGGGCCTGCTCGGCGCGGAGCGCCGCCTCGGTCTCGGCCCGGGCGGCGCGGTCGCGCAGCGACGCCGCGAGCCTGCGCCGGTGGTGGACGAACAGACCCCAGCCGACCGCGGCGCCCTGGAAAGAGACGCCCAGCAGGAACATCAGGAGGGGAGGGTCCTCGGGCTCCGGGCGCAGCACGACGAAGCCCAGCGCCCCCACCAGGCTCAGCGCGAAGACCGCCGAGGAGGTGCGCGGCGGCCGGTGCACCGCGACGGTGAACAACGCGGCCAGCATCGCGCCGCCGACCGTCTCGGAGAACGACGACAGGATCACCAGCACGACGGCCAGTTCGACCGGCCGGCGGCGGCGCAGCCACAGCGCGGCGCAGCCCAGCGCGCCGGTGACCTGGTCGAGGTTGAACAGCCACGTCTCCGGCCGGGGGTGGACCTCCAGCCGCAACCCCGCCATCACGAGCCCGAAGAGCACCGCCAGCAGGAACAGCAGGAGGTCCACGGCCCAGTCGCGCGGGCTCCGCCGTACCCCGGCGGCGGGTGCGGATCCGTTCATCGCCCGAAAGCCTAGGAGCCCGGAGGGGGACGCCGCTCCTCACGGACGGCAGGCGATACCAAAGTCGCACCCGGCGCCTACCTTCGCCGGCGGCGAGGCCCGGGGACGGCGACGCCGGTCGGAGCGGGGCGTCCCGACGGCCGATCCCCGCCGGGACGGCGATCCCTAGCGTCAGATCCATGGGCAAAGCCATTCAGTTCATCGGGTTCCTCATGCTCCTCCAGGGCGTCAGCGGAACGATCGACCGCCTGTTCGTCCAGCCGTTCATGGGCGGGCTCCTCAACCTCTTCAACCGCGTGGTCATCCCGCACCTGGACTTCCTGACCGGCTACGAGGTCTATGCGAACCTGAGCCTGGCGGTCCTGGGCGCCGCCGTCCTCGTCGCCGCCGACCGGATCGGAACGTCGGGGACGTCGTGACGGAAAGCGAGAAGGGGGCCGCGACGGATCGTCGCGGCCCCCTTCTCCGAAGGACCGGGTGAGGAAGGAAGATCAGGCGGGCTCGCCCGTCACCTGCTCCTGCGCCTCCTCGGGGGAGGCCTCCAGGTCGTCGCTCGCGCTCGCCTGCATCGCCGACTGCTTGTCGAGGCGCACCCAGCTCGTCACGCTCTCCACGGCGAACAGCACGCCGAGATAGACGGTCAGCGCGGCCAGCACCCAGGTCAGCACGCCCAGCGCCGCGCCGGCGCCGATCAGCAGCAGCCGGATCTCCCAGCCCAGGCCCGCCCGGAACACCCAGTCGGGCGGCCAGATGCTCTGCCGGGTGCGGTACACCGTGTCGTAGGTGTGGTAGCCGATCACGTACAGCAGCACGTACATCAGCCACTTGGGCGCGTCGGCCGCCAGGCCGATCAAGATGATCGTGAGGAACTCGGTGGACCGGATCAGCGGCGGCAGCAGCCAGTCGATCCTGCCCAGGTGGTCGCGGGCCGCGGTCGGCAGCACGAGGACGAGCATCACCACCGGCGGGAGCAGCAGGACCGGGCCATCCTTGAGGATCCCGGCCGCAGCCATCGCGATGATCAGCGCAAGCGCGGCGAGCGCGGCGGGCACCGCGGGCAGCCCGGGGCCGATCCTGCCGCGCAGCGCCGTCACCAGCGGGCCGTCGTCGCGGTAGGCGAGCAGCCGGGCGGTCTGGATGCGCAGCCGTTCCTCGTACGGGTCCGGGACGGGCGCGGTCTGCGGTTGGGTGATCATGCGAGCGACCTCATCAGACGTCCGGTGAGCGTGTAGGTGGCGGCGATGCCGCCCCAGATGATCAGCGTGATGAAGGTGATCCTGGCGTCGAAGAGGGCACTGACGATCGCGATGGCCGCGAAGCGCTCGCCGATCGGGAAGACGATCATCTTGCGGGCCCAGTACACGGCGCGGTACCTGCCGGCCCTGCTCCACATCCTCAGCAGCCCCCGGATGCCGCCGCTGCGCGCGAGACGGCGCTGCTCCAGCGCCAGGCGCAGGTCGGTGTCGGGGCTGATCGACAGGGGCATCGACGGCAGCGGCGACGGCGGCTTGCGCCGGTTGGCCGCGCCGAAGGAGAAGTCCAGCAGGTGCTTGGCGGACTGCAGGGCCAGCGCCACCAGCGCGAGCGTCCACACGTCGCCGACGCCGGACACGGCCGCGCCGACCGCCAGGCCCGCGAAGACCACGTACTCCTTGAAGCGGTCGAAGGTGGCGTCCAGCCACGCCCCGAGGACGCCGAACTTGCGGGCGTACCGGGCGACCTGACCGTCCACGCAGTCGAACACGAACGCGAAGTAGATCAGGACGCCGCCGGCGATCATCCCGGCCCGCGCACCGGTGGCGAAGCACGCCGCCGCCGCCACACCCAGGGCGATCGAGATCAGCGTGACCTGGTTCGGGGTGAGCCCGCGCCGGGCCGCCCAGCGGGCGATGAACCGCGAGTAGGTGCTGACGAAGTAGGTGGTGAAGAAGCCGTCGGCGCCCTTGACCGCGTTGTTCAGCCGGGCGCGGTCCTCGTCGAAGGTCGCCAGCTCGGCCACGGCCTCGTCGGCCTGCTCGGGCGAGGTGATCCGCCGGAAGAACAGGTCGCGGCGGCCGCGGATGCCGACCGAGACGCCCCGCCGTACCAGGCCCAGGATCAGGAGCTGGACCAGGTCGTCCTCGGGGCCGAACAGGTGGGCCATGTCCGCCAGCTCGCGGGCGGCCTCGGCCAGCGTGGGCGCGTGCTTGCGGTGCAGGTGCAGCGGGCCGAGCGCGATGGCGTTGGGCCGGGTCACCGCGTGGAACGCCGAGCCGACCGAGACGACCCGGGACCTGGCGGCGCGCAGCCGGACCGGCAGGCCCTCGTACATCCGCTCGCCGATCTCCGGCTCGGCCTCGGCGATCGGGACGTCCGGGACGATGAGATCGCCGTTCTCGTCCTCCTCGCGGTCCTCACGGGGCTCCTTGGCGATCAGCGCCAGCGCGCCGCGCTTCGACTTGGTGATCTGGTAGATCAGCTCGTCGTGGATCAGCGAGTCGGACGGGAGGATCAGCAGGTTCTCCTCGCCGTCCTCGACCGCGTCGGCCAGGGCGCGCAGGTCGCCGGCGAGATCCGCGGTCTCGACGAGCGTGCCGGGGAAGCCGCGGTAGGCCGGCGCGTCGGCGACGCGGGCGATCGTGACCGGCGCCGGGTCGAGGGAGGCGAGCTGTCCGTGCAGCTTGCCGATCACCGTGGGGCAGCCGGGGAGCGCGGGCAGCGTCAGCGCGGCGGGCGGCGCCGGCTGGCCGGGGACGTCATCGTGGCCGGGCGATGAACCCAGCAGGACCACGCGGGGCATGGCACCCTTTCGTGCGGGGGTGGGGGTGGAACATCAAGGCGGAGGGTACGCCGAGAGCCAAAGTTTAGTTAGTTTCAGGTGAACAACGTGCACTCGTGATCGTTCCGTGCCGATGAACCGGGTAGAACGGCCTTCCACCCCGGTCACCGCACTAAGCTGATCCGGTGAGTCTGTACCGTGACGAGGGCATCGTGCTGCGCACCCACAAGCTGGGCGAGGCCGACCGCATCGTCACCGTCCTGACCAGGCGCACCGGCAAGGTCCGCGGCGTCGCCAAGGGCGTCCGGCGCACCATGTCGCGCTTCGGCGCCCGGCTGGAGCCGTTCACCCACGTCGACCTCCAGCTGCACACCGGCCGCACCCTCGACGTGGTCACCCAGGCCGAGACGATCCACCCGTACGGCGAGGCGCTCGTCCACGACTACCCCCGCTACACCGCGGGCAGCGCGATGCTGGAGACCGCCGACCGGCTGATCATGGGGGAGAAGGAGCCCGCGCTCCGCCAGTTCCTGCTGCTGGTCGGAGGCCTGCGCACCCTCGGCTCCGGCGGGCACGAGCCCAGGCTGGTGCTCGACGCCTACTTCCTGCGCTCGCTGGCCGTCGCCGGCTACGCCCCGGCCCTGGAGGCGTGCGCCCGGTGCAAGGCCCCCACGGTGCGGGCGTTCGCCATCGTGGCCGGGGGAGTGGTGTGCGGCGCGTGCCGCCCGGCCGGCGCCGCGGTGCCCGCCGGGGAGACCATCGCCCTGATGAGCGCGCTGCTGAAGGGCGACTGGGCGACCGCCGACGCCTCCGAAGGGCGCCACCGCGCCGAATGCAGCGGCCTGGTGGCCGCGTATCTCCAATGGCACCTCGAACACGGAATACGCTCTCTTCGACACGTAGAAAGGGAGCCTTCATCGTGAACGTCCGTCCTCCGGCACCGCACCCCTCCGGAGCCATTCCGCCCCCCATCCCGCGCGACCTGGTGCCCCGGCACGTGGCGATCGTGATGGACGGCAACGGCCGGTGGGCCAAGCAGCGGGGGCTGCCGCGCACCGAGGGCCACAAGGCGGGCGAGGCGTCGCTCTTCGACGTCATCGAGGGCGCCATCGAGCTGGGCGTCCCGTACCTCTCGGCCTACGCCTTCTCCACCGAGAACTGGAAGCGCTCCCCGGACGAGGTGCGCTTCCTGATGGGCTTCAACCGCGACGTCATCCGCCGCCGCCGCGACCAGCTCCACGAGATGGGCGTGCGGGTCCGCTGGGCGGGCCGCCCGGGGCGGCTGTGGAAGAGCGTCATCGGCGAGCTGCAGGACGCCGAGCGGATGACCGAGCGCAACTCCACGCTGACCCTGCAGTTCTGCGTCAACTACGGCGGCCGCGCCGAGATCGTGGACGCCGCGGTCCGCCTGGCCGCCGACATCGCCGCCGGGCGCGTCAAGCCCGGCCGGGTCAATGAGACGACCTTCGCCCGCTACCTCGACGAGCCGGAGATCCCCGACGTCGACCTGTTCGTGCGGTCCTCCGGCGAGCAGCGCACCTCCAACTTCCTGCTCTGGCAGAGCGCCTACGCCGAGATGGTCTTCCTCAACCGCCTGTGGCCCGACTTCGACCGCCGCGACCTGTGGGAGGCGTGCGAGACCTACGCCAAGCGCGACCGCCGGTACGGCGGGGCGGTGCCCAACCAGGTCTGAGGTCGGAGAGGCGGCGGCTCCGCGCGGAGATCGACAGCCGGGGGGTTCCCGGTTGAACAGGGGAGTCGGATCGGGCCACGGAGGCCCGAAGGATCGGATCGCCGCACCGGAGGTGGTCGATGACCGTCAGGATCGAGCGGGACGGGCCGGTGACCACCGTGGTCCTGTCCCGGCCCGAGACGCGCAACGCCGTGGACGGGCCCACCGCCACGGCCCTGGCTGACGCGTTCCGTGAGTTCGACGCCGATCCGGGCGCGTCGGTGGCCGTGCTGTGGGGCGAGGGCGGCACGTTCTGCGCCGGCGCCGACCTCAAGGCCGTCGGCACCGCGCGGGGAAACCGGGTGGCGTCCGGCGGCGACGGGCCGATGGGCCCGACCCGGATGCGACTCACCAAGCCGGTGATCGCGGCTGTCGCGGGGTACGCGGTGGCCGGTGGGCTGGAGCTGGCGCTCTGGTGTGACCTGCGGGTGGCCGAGGAGGACGCGGTGTTCGGGGTCTTCTGCCGCCGCTGGGGCGTGCCGCTGGTCGACGGTGGCACCGTACGGCTGCCGCGGCTGGTCGGGACGGGCCGCGCGATGGACATGATCCTCACCGGTCGGCCGGTGGCCGCCCCGGAGGCACTGGACATGGGACTGGTCAACCGGGTGGTCCCGGCCGGCCGGGCGCGCGCGGCCGCCGAGGGTCTCGCCGCCGACCTCGCACGTTTTCCGCAGGACTGCATGCGCGGCGACCGCATGTCGGTGCTGGAACAGGAGGGGCTGAGCGAGGAGGAGGCCATGGAGGGCGAACTGGCCCACGGGCTGGAGGTCCTGCCGGGCATCGTTGCGGGCGCCGCGCGTTTCATCGCGGGGGAGGGCCGTCACGGGAGCTTCGGCGAGAGCTGAGCCCCGCCCCGGACGGCGCTTCGTCGTTCTCGTCCGCCCCGCCTCTCCGATGCTCCCGCGGAGCCGTCCGCCGTGAAGCCGATCGCCGGAGGCGTCCCGTGGCGTCACCCGCCGCGAGGACGCGAGGAGGTCAGGCGCGGCGGCGGGCGCGGTAGGCGGCGACGTGCATGCGGTTGCCGCAGGTGCGGCTGTCGCAGTAGACGCGCGAGCGGTTGCGCGACTCGTCCAGGAAGAAGTGGTCGCAGTCGGGGGCCGAGCAGCTCCGCAGGCGCTCCCACTCGTCCTCGACGAGCAGGTGGGCCAGGGCGACGCCGAGGTCGGCCGACAGCCGCTCGGCGAGCGACACGCCCGGCGCGAAGTAGTGGATGTGCAGGGGGTGGCCGTCGTGCTCGGCCAGGGTCGCGGTGATCCTGGTGCCGCCGAGCAGCGTGTTCAGCCGGATGATCACGGTTGCCCGGTCGGGGGCGGTGATGACCCGGTGGAAGGACTCGCGCAGGGCCCGGACCTCGGTCAGGTCGGCGGCGCGCAGCCTGCCGACGTTGCTCACCTGCTGACGTTCCACGAACTCGCCGAGCGTCCGCAGGTCGCCCAGCCCCTCCTCGCCGTTGACGGTGGGCGAGGTGTTGATCAGATCGATCATGGTGGCGAGTGAGCACAGCATGTCATGTGCGAATGGCATGTTGACTCCTGTTATATGTGGTTTTCGCGGGAACGCGTACGGCGACCGGCCGTCTCGGAAGCGTATCCCGCGAACGGTCCCGCGGGGGCATCTCGCCGGACGGGCGCCGCGGGCCGGTCAGGCGCGGACGCGGCGGGAACCTCGGACCGGCCGGAATCCGACCGGACGGGCGCGGCGGGCCGGCCGGAAGCGAGCCGGCCGCGAGCGGGCCGCCAGGAAGCGGGCCGGTCAGGAGCGGGCCGCCGCTCCCGTCGTTCCCGCCGCCTTCGCCGCCGAGCAGGCGCCGCAGGTGCCGAAGACCTCGACCGTGTGGGTGACCTCGGTGAAGCCGTGCTCGGCCCCGACCGCCTCGGCCCACCGCTCCACCACGGGCCCGGCCACCTCGACCGTCCGCCCGCAGACGCGGCAGACCAGGTGGTGATGGTGGTCGCCGCTGGCGCAGGCGCGGTAGACGGACTCCCCGTCGTCCGTCCGGAGCATGTCGACCTGGCCGCCGTCGGCGAGGTTCTGCAGCGCCCGGTAGACCGTGGTCAGGCCGATCTTCGCGCCCTGCGCGCGCATCTCGGCGTACACGTCCTGGGCGCTGCGGAACCCCTCGCTGCTGCGGAGGACTGCGTGTACGGCATCGCGCCTGTTGCTCATGGCGTGGACTCCTGTGATCGGCTGCGGCGTACGAATCTACCGAGCCCCAGGGCGAGGACGAACCCCGCGAGGGCGACCACCACGATGATCGCACCCGGCGGCACCTCCACGTAGAAGGACGAGGTGAGCCCGCCGACCGTGGCGAGCACCCCGAACACCATGGACAGCAGCATCGTGGCCCGGAACCCCCGGGTGAACTGCTGGCTGGTCGCCACCGGGACCACCATCAGCGCGCTGACCAGCAGCAGGCCCACCACCCGCATGGCGATGACCACGGTCAGCGCGGCGGTGACGGCGATCAGCAGGCTGAGGAAGCGCACCGGCAGGCCGCTGGCCCTGGCGACCTCCTCGTCCTGGCACAGCACGTACAGCTCGCGCCCGAAGACGGCGACCACGCCGAGCACGGCCGCGGCCAGCAGGCCGATCGCCCACACGTCCTGGGCGGTGACGCTGCTGATCGAGCCGAACAGGTAGGACATCAGCGTGGTGTTGCTGCCGCCCGGGGCCAGTGAGATGAGCAGCGCGCCTCCGGCGATGCCGCCGTAGAACAGCAGGGCGAGCGCCACGTCGCCGCTGGTCCTGCCGCGCGCCCGGACCAGCTCGATCGTCACGGCGCCCAGCACGGAGACCGCCACGGCGGTCAGCACGGGGGCGGTGCCGGTCAGGAAGCCGAGTGCCACGCCGGTCAGGGCGACGTGGCCGATGCCGTCACCGAGCAGGGCCAGGCGGCGCTGGACGATGAACGTGCCGATGGCCGGGGCGGCCAGGCCGACCAGCAGGGCCGCGATCAGCGCCCGCCGCATGAGGCCCAGGCTGAGCAGTTCGATCACGGCGTGGGCCTCCAGTCGAGCGTGCTCACGGGATTCTCCTCGGCGTGCGGGTGCACGTGGTCGTGGCCGGGCAGGGCGTGGGCGCCGACGGCGCGCGGCGGCGGGCCGTCGTGGCAGACGCAGCCGTCGCGCAGCACCACGGCGCGGGTGATCAGCGGCTCCAGGGGACCCAGCTCGTGCGCGACCAGCAGGACCGTCCTGCCCTGGGCGACGAGCGTGGACAGGGTGTCGGCGAGGAGCTGCTGGCTGCCGGAGTCCACCCCGGCGGTGGGCTCGTCCATGACGTAGGTGTCGGGCTCCCCGGCCAGGGCGCGGGCGATCAGCACCCGCTGCTGCTGGCCGCCCGACAGGGCCTGGACCGGGTCGCCGGCCCGGTCGGCCAGGCCCACCACGGAAAGGGCCCGCTCGGTCGCCTCGCGGTCGGCCGCGCTCGTCCGGCGGAACCTCCGCTGCCGGGCGATCCTGCCGGAGGCGACGACCTCGCGGATGGTGGTCGGCACGCCGCCGCCCACCGACAGCCGCTGGGGCACGTAGCCGATCCGCCGCCAGTCGCGGAACCGGGCGGGCGGCCTGCCGTACAGGAGGGTGGTGCCGGCCGTCAGCGGGGTCAGGCCGAGCAGTGTGCGGATGAGGGTGGACTTGCCGGATCCGTTCGCGCCCAGCACGGACACGACCTCGCCGGGTTCGATGGTCAGGTCGACGCCGCGGAGCACCGGGCGGCGGTCCAGGCTCACCTGGCCGCCCTTCATGGCGAAAACGGTTTGGTCAGAGGTCACGATGGTCCTTCACGAGCAGCGGAGCGCCGCCTGGAGTGCGGTGAGGTTGCGGCGCATGGCGGAGGTGTAGTCGCCGCTCTCCGGCCGGCTCTCGATGGGGTCGAGGACGGCCGTCTTCGCGCCGACCTCGGTGGCGAGGACCTCGGCGACCTTGGGGCTGACGAGGCTCTCGGTGAAAATGGTAGTCACTTTCTCGCGCCGGGCCACCTCGGCCACCTGGGCGAGGCGGGCGGGGGCGGGCTCGGCGTCCGGGTTGACGCCGCTGACCCCGATCTGGCGGAGGCGGTAGCGGTCGGCGAGATAGGCGAACGCGGAGTGGCTGGTGACGATGGCGTCCGAGGCGCAGGTCCGCAGGCCCCGCGCCAGCTCGCCGTCCAGGGCGGTCAGCTCGGCCGCCACCTTGGCGGCGCGGTCCCGGTACCCCGGGGCGTGGGCGGGGTCGGCGGCGGCGAGCCGCTCGCCCAGTTTGACGGCGACCGTAGCGAAGCGGGACGGGTCGAGCCAGATGTGCGGGTCGTAGGAGATCGGGGAGCCGTCCTCCCCGGCGTGTCCGTCGGCGTGCTCGTCACCGTGTTCGGCGGCGTGCTCCTCGGCCGTCTCCCCGGCGTGCTCGTCGCCGTGCTCGTCCCCGGCGGTCGCGGGGAGGGTCCGCACCGCGGTCGCCGCGTCGAACCCCCGGTCGGCGGCGTGCTGCGCGACCGCCTCGTCCACCGCCGGCTGCACGCCCCTGATGTAGACGACCAGTCCGGTCTCCTCCAGCCGGGCCACCTGGATGGGCGACAGCTCCAGGTCGTGCGGCTCGACGCCGGGCTTGGCCAGGCCGGTGACGGCGACGTCGGGCCCGCCCACCCGCTCGGTCAGCCACTGCAGTGGGTACATGGCCGCGCTGACGCCGAACGCGTCTCCCGATCTCCCGGCGTCGGCCGAGCCGGAGCCGCAGGCCGCGGTGGTGGTGAGGAGGGTCGTGAGGGCGAGGGCGCCGGCGATATGCATGGGCATACGTCGGGAGAAGTCCGACTTCATGTCCGTCAGTATGGACGAGAATGAAAATGATTGTCAAAATCAGGTTAGAAGGCCCCGAAACGGTCGGCGATCAGCAGGACCAGGAAGGTGATCAGCGCCACCCGCAGGACGCGCCCCTTCACCCCCAGCGACGGCCACGACATGTAGGCCAGCCAGGCGACGAACGCCAGCACCGGCAGCACCGCGAGCCCGCCCCAGACGGACGGCAACGCGAAGCCGGCCAGGAGCAGCACCACCAGCAGCGCGGGCAGGATCCAGCGGGGGAGCCCGAACAGGAAGACCAGCGGCGCCGCGCTGCGCCGCTCGACCGTGCGCCGCAGGCCCGTGGCGCCCGGGGTGAGGAAGTGCTCGCCCGGCGGGAGCGGGCGGCCGCCCCGGGGGCGTCCTCGCTCCGGGGGACGGCTTCTGGCCAGCGGGTGCGCGGGACGCTGGCTTCGTTTGTCGGCCACGGCCCGAGCCTAACGCCGCCCTCCCCGCGACGGCACGCGCGGCGCGGCCCTTCCCGCGCCGGTGTACGGCGCGGCCCTTCCGGTGGCATGTGCGGCGCCGCTCTCCCCGTGACGGTGCGCGGCGCGGCCCTCCCGGGCGGCTCTGGCATGCTGGGCGGATGCTCGCAGTCATCCGCTACTCGGTGCCCGCCGCCCGGACCGGGGAGTTCCTGGCCCAGGCACACGACATCGCCGACACGCTGGCCGCCCAGCCCGGTCACATCAGGGGCCGGGTCGCCAGGTCGGTGGACGACTCGGAGCTGTGGGCGCTGGTCAGCGAGTGGGAGGGGGCCGGGTTCTACCGGCGGGCGCTGGGCGCGGCCCGGATGGCGATGTACCCGCTCATGACACTGATGATCAACGAGCCGAGCGCCTTCGAGGACGTCGCACGGGCCTGACGGGCCGCCGGGAACGTTCCCCCGGGCTTTTCACGGACAAGACGGACGTGCCGGTCCGTGCGGGCACCCGGCCCGCCCGGCTCCCCTAAGCTGGAGCCCAACGATTCCTCGCCGACCTCCAGCCGGATGGAGATTTTCCCTTATGGCACGCCGTACGGACATCATGGACACCATCGTCAGCCTCGCCAAGCGACGTGGTCTTGTCTACCCCTCCAGCGAGATCTACGGCGGCCTGCGCGCCTCCTGGGACTACGGCCCGCTGGGTGTGGAGCTCAAGAACAACGTCAAGCGCCAGTGGTGGAAGGCCGTGGTGCAGGGCCGTGACGACGTGGTCGGCCTCGACTCCTGCGTGATCCTGGCCCCCGAGGTGTGGCAGGCCAGCGGCCACGTCGAGACCTTCACCGATCCGCTCACCGAGTGCCAGTCGTGCCACAAGCGCTACCGCGCCGACCACCTCGAGGAGGCCTTCGAGGAGAAGCACGGCCACGCCCCGGAGCGCGGGCTCGCCGAGATCACCTGCCCCAACTGCGGCAACAAGGGCTCCTTCACCGAGCCCCGGCAGTTCAGCGGCCTGCTGAAGACCTACCTCGGCGCGGTCGAGGACGAGTCCGGCCTGGCCTACCTGCGGCCCGAGACCGCACAGGGCATCTTCATCAACTACCTCAACGTGCAGCAGTCCGCGCGCAGGAAGGTCCCGTTCGGCATCGGCCAGATCGGCAAGTCGTTCCGCAACGAGATCACCCCAGGCAACTTCATCTTCCGCACCCGCGAGTTCGAGCAGATGGAGATGGAGTTCTTCGTCAAGCCCGGCAGCGACGAGGAATGGCACCAGTACTGGATCGACGAGCGCTACCGCTGGTACACCGACCTCGGCATCAACCCCGAGAACCTCCGGCTGTACGAGCACCCGCAGGAGAAGCTGTCCCACTACTCCAAGCGGACCGTCGACATCGAGTACCGCTTCAACTTCACCGGCAGCGAGTGGGGCGAGCTGGAGGGCGTCGCCAACCGCACCGACTTCGACCTGACCGCGCACGGCAAGGCCTCCGGCACCGACCTCAGCTTCTTCGAGCAGGAGACCGGTGAGCGCTACGTCCCGTACGTGATCGAGCCGGCGGCCGGCGTCGACCGCGCCACGCTCACCTTCCTGCTCGACGCCTACACCGAGGACGAGGCGCCCAACGCCAAGGGCGTCATGGAGAAGCGCACGGTCATGCGCCTCGACCACCGTCTCGCCCCGGTCAAGGTGGCCGTGCTGCCGCTGTCGCGCAACGCCGACCTGTCGCCCAAGGCCCGCGACCTGGCGGCCGCGCTGCGCCGCCGCTGGAACGTCGACTTCGACGACGCGGGCGCGATCGGCCGCCGTTACCGCCGCCAGGACGAGATCGGCACGCCGTTCTGCGTCACCGTCGACTTCGACACCCTTGAGGACCAGGCGGTGACCATCCGCGAGCGCGACTCGATGGCCCAGGAGCGCGTGGCCCTCGACCAGGTCGACTCCTACCTCCGCAAGCACCTCAACGACTGACCCGCCGCCGGCCCGCCCGGCGTCCCGTCCCGTTCCGTACGGCCCCCGCCTCCCATGAGGCGGGGGCCGTACGCGTTCTCCGGCCCGTCATGGAATGCGCTTTCCAAGCCCCACGGCGCGGCTCCGGCGGCCCGTGAATGCCCGATGAATTGGTTTATACCAATTGGTATAAACCAATTCATCGGCGGGCCGATATGACGGTTTATTTGGCTCTCCTTTGGATTGGATTAGACCGTTGTATGCCCGCTGACATGCCGAAACGCACTGCATACCGATGGGTGACGTTTCATCATCTTTTTCATCGGTAGAGTCCCGAGTGAGGCGGTGACACACGTCGCTTGAAGTCGCAGAAGGAGCAGCCGTGCCCAAGTACGTTTACGACTTCACCGAGGGCAACAAAGATCTCAAAGATCTGCTCGGCGGTAAGGGGGCGAACCTGGCGGAGATGACCAACCTCGGCCTGCCGGTGCCCCCCGGCTTCACCATCACCACCGAGGCGTGCCGCCACTTCCTGACGGAGGGCGGGCTCCCGGACGGGCTGGAGGAGGAGGTCTCCGGGCACCTCTCGGCGCTGGAGGCGAAGATGGGCCGCCGCCTGGGGCAGTCGGACGACCCGCTGCTGGTCAGCGTGCGCTCCGGGGCCAAGTTCTCCATGCCGGGCATGATGGAGACCGTCCTCAACATCGGGCTGAACGACGAGTCGGTGCACGGCCTGGCCAAGCAGGCCAGCGGCAACGAGCGCTTCGCCTGGGACTCCTACCGCCGCCTCATCCAGATGTTCGGCAAGACCGTCCAGGACATCGACGGCGAGCTGTTCGACGACGCGCTGGAGGAGCTCAAGGCCGGCCGCGACGACCTCGACCTGGAGGCCGCCGACTTCCAGCGCCTCGTCGAGACCTACAAGGGCATCGTCCGCGACCAGACCGGCGAGGAGTTCCCCGCCGACCCGCACCTTCAGATGCGCATGGCCGTCGAGGCCGTCTTCAGGTCGTGGAACGCCCCGCGCGCCATCCTCTACCGCCGCCAGGAACGCATCCCCGCCGACCTCGGCACCGCGGTCAACGTCTGCTCCATGGTCTTCGGCAACTGCGGCATGGACTCCGGCACCGGCGTGGCCTTCACCCGTGACCCCGGCACCGGCCACCAGGGCGTCTACGGCGACTACCTGCAGAACGCCCAGGGCGAGGACGTCGTCGCGGGCATCCGCAACACCCTGTCGCTGCAGGAGCTGGAGCGCATCGACAAGCCCGTCTACGACGAGCTCATGCAGATCATGGCGACGCTGGAGAACCACTACCGCGACCTGTGCGACATCGAGTTCACCGTCGAGCGCGGCAAGCTGTGGATGCTGCAGACCCGGGTCGGCAAGCGGACCGCCGGCGCGGCGTTCCGCATCGCCGTACAGCTCGTCGAGCAGGGCCTGATCAGCATGGACGAGGCCGTCACCCGGGTCACCGGCGACCAGCTCGCCCAGCTCATGTTCCCCCGCTTCGCCGGGGACGCGGACGCCGAGCGGATCGCCAAGGGGATGAACGCCTCCCCGGGCGCGGCCGTCGGCAAGGCCGTCTTCTCCTCCGAGCGGGCCGTCGAGCTCGCGGGCAGGGGGGAGGACGTCATCCTGGTCCGCCGGGAGACCAACCCCGACGACCTGGCCGGCATGATCGCCGCCCAGGGGGTGCTGACCAGCCGCGGCGGCAAGACCTCGCACGCGGCCGTGGTGGCCCGCGGCATGGGCAAGACCTGCGTCTGCGGCGCCGAGGAGCTGGAGGTCTCCGTCCAGGACCGCTCGTTCACCGCCCCCGGCGGCGTCGTGGTCGCCGAAGGAGACGTCATCTCCATCGACGGCTCCACCGGCGCGGTCTACCTCGGCGAGGTGCCCGTGGTGGACTCCCAGGTCGTGGAGTACTTCGAGGGTTCGGGCGACCACGAGGACGAGCTGGTGCGGGCGGTGGACCGCGTCATGCGGCACGCCGACGAGAAGCGCCGGCTGGAGGTGCGGGCCAACGCCGACAACGCCGAGGACGCCGCCCGCGCCCGCCGGTTCGGCGCCCAGGGCATCGGGCTGTGCCGTACCGAGCACATGTTCCTCGGCGACCGGCGGCAGCTCGTCGAGGAGCTGATCCTGGCCGAGACCGACGCCGAGCGCGAGCGGGCGCTGGAGGCGCTCCGCCCGCTGCAGCAGGGCGACTTCGTGGAGCTCTTCCGGGAGATGAAGGGCCTGCCGGTCACGATCCGCCTGCTCGACCCGCCGCTGCACGAGTTCCTGCCCGACTGCACCGAGCTGTCGGTGAAGGTCGCCCTCGCCGGGGACCAGGCGGACGAGAAGGACCTCAAGGTGCTCGCCGCGGTCAAGCGGCTGCACGAGCAGAACCCGATGCTGGGCCTGCGCGGCGTACGGCTCGGCCTGGTCATCCCCGGACTGTTCGCCATGCAGGTCCGGGCGATCGCCGAGGCGGCCAAGGCCGTCGAGGGGACCCGCGCGGAGATCATGATCCCGCTCGTCGCCGCCGTGCAGGAGCTGGAGAACGTCCGGGACGAGGCGCGGGCGATCCTCGCCGAGACCGGCGTCGAGGCCCTGGTCGGCACGATGATCGAGGTGCCGCGGGCGGCGCTGACCGCCGGGCAGATCGCCGAGGCCGCCGAGTTCTTCTCCTTCGGCACCAACGACCTGACCCAGATGACCTGGGGCTTCTCCCGCGACGACGTCGAGGCCGCGTTCTTCTCCCGCTACCTGGAGCTGGGCGTCTTCGGTGTCTCCCCGTTCGAGTCGCTGGACCGCGACGGCGTCGGCCGGCTCGTACGGCTCGCCTCCGAGGAGGGCCGCCGGACCCGTCCCGACATCAAGCTCGGCATCTGCGGCGAGCACGGCGGCGACCCCGACTCCATCCACTTCTGCCACGAGAGCGGGCTGGACTACGTCTCCTGCTCGCCGTTCCGCATCCCGGTGGCCCGGCTGGAGGCGGGCCGCGCCGCCCTGGTCGGCGGGGACTCCGACACCCGCTGACCCTCCGGGAAGCAGGGAGGCCGGGAGGAGCCGGGCGGAAC